>JADYZL010000117.1 GCA_020853155.1 Bryobacterales bacterium | reverse complement strand
TGCGCAACACGTCGGAGGAACTCCCGGTTGTGACCCTCACCAAGGAGGGAGAAGTCTATCTGAGTGAAAAGCCGGTAAACATCAACCAACTGGCGGCCGCCATTAAGGCAAAGTATCCCGGCCAGCAAGGTGTTTACATCCGGGCGGATAAGAACGTCATCTGGGAACCGATGGCAAACGTAATCAGCGTGCTGGGCGACGCGAAACTGGCGGTCCGCATGGTGACGCAACCAATTGACGAAGCGCCGCGTCGTGGCCGGTAGCATTTACGGGATGGGAAGATGGTGGTGTGGGAAGCCATGCACAAGCGGCGCATCTGGCGGCTTCGCGCGAGTTTCCCGGATGGCCGGGTGGCCCCGCGCCAGGGCTAGGGTGAGAACGGCGCAGGTTGAGAACGAATGGTAACGCAAACCGACATTCTGGACCGCCCGCAACCCCTGAAGGGGCCGCTGGTGAATTCCCTGTTGCTGCACGGCGCAATCGTGCTGGCGGTTGTCCTCGTGCAGTTGCGTTTGTTCGGGCCGGTAGGCGAACCCTTTGGCGATCCCAACCCCACGTTTGGCGGATCCGTCGGGATCTCCCCGGTCAAGACGATTCCCCTCCCCGCGCGCAGCGGACGCCCGAACCCGGTGGCGAACGATACCGAATCCCAGGTGCCGCAAGCTCCGCAACCCGCGCCCAAAGATCAAACGAAAACGCGGGAAGCCGAAGAAACCGCCATTTCGCTCAAGGGAAAACCCCAGGTAAATAAGGAAACCACCAGCCGGCGGCGGAATCTGCCGGAGACCCCCAGCAACCAGGTGTTCAGTTCGCAAGGCGCAGCGGTGGTTTCACCGCAGTTTGGCGGCAGCGGCGGAGAGGGCGGCGGCGTCGGGGTGAGCATGCCTTTCGGCGGCCGGTTCGGATACTACGCTCAGCAGATTCGCGACCTCATTCAGCGTAACTGGCGGACGGACCGCATCCCGCCGAACATCACTTCCGCGCCGATGGCCCGGGCGTCTTTTGTCATCGGGCGCGATGGAAGCGTGAGCAGCATCAACCTGGTGCAGCGCTCCGGCGTTTCCGCCGTGGATTACTCTATTTTGCGAGCCATTCAGGATGTGGGAAAGTTCCCTCCCCTCCCGGCCGGGTTCGAACGTAACGAAGCAACTGTTGAGATCGCATTTGAGTTTCGCCGATGAAAAATACAAGAACTTTTCGCGTTGGATTGTTTAGCCTCCTCGGCCTGATGGGGCTGCTCTTGAGCCTTGGCCTGGCGTGGGCGCAAAGTGAAAGGACCTCCGATATCGTCCTCAAGATCCTCGGCACCTCCCGCCCGAAGATCGCGCTCCCGGATTTGCGAGGAACAGGCGCCGCGCTGGACCTGATGCCGGTGCTGAACCAGACCCTCTATACCGATGTCGACATGTCAGGCGTCTTCAAGGTGCAGCCGAAGAGCATGTATCCCTTGCAGGTGCCGCAGCGTCGCGAGGACTTCCGGCCGCCGGAAGGCAATCGCTACGGCAATGGGCTCTACCTCCGCGATTGGAGCCAGCCCCCCGTGGAAGCCAACTGGCTGGCCGTGGGCTACGCCGCTGAGCAAAGTGGGCGCCTGGTGCTCTTCGGGTATCTCTACAACGTGAATGAGCCGGATCTCGCGAACGCCGAGGTCTTCGGCAAGATGTATTACGGTTCGCTCGATGATGCCGGCGCGAGGGCGGTCGCGCACGAGTTCGCCAACGATATCCTCAAGCAGTTTGGCAGCCGCACCCTGGCCGGCACCCGCATCTTCTACGTCAGCAACCGTACGGGCAACGACGAAATCTGGAGCATGAATTTCGACGGCACCGAGCAGAAGCAGTTCACGCAGTTGCGCGCCTTGACGCTCATGCCCGCCATCTCGCCCGACGGCAGTCTGCTCGCCTTTACCACCTTCGCCGAAGGCACGCCGAAAATCCGCATCTATTCTGCGGAAACCCAGCAGCGCCTGCCGTTCGTGAACGCCGTGGCCTCCATGAACGCCACGCCGGAGATCACGAAGGATAACGCGCATATCTACTTCTCTTCCACCGCCGACGGCAAGAGCACCCAGATCTACGCGGCGGGAATCAACGGCGCGGGGATGCGGCGCCTCACCTACTCCGGCGCGGTGGAAGTTTCCCCGCGCGTAAACCCGAAAACGGGCGCGGACATCCTCTTCGTCTCGGATCGCGGCGGAACACCGCAAATCTACAAGATGAACGCCGACGGCGCCAACGCCGAACGGCTTACGGAAGGCACGGGAGAGGCGCACAACCCGGCCTGGAATCCCGATGGCGAAACGATGGCCTTCGCCTGGTCCCGCGGCTATGAACCGGGCAACTACAACATCTTCATCATGGATACCATCAGCCGCCAGTACACCCAGCTCACCTACGGGAGCGGGCGGAACGAGAACCCTTGGTGGTCTCCCGACGGGCGCAGGCTGGTCTTTGGCTCCACCCGCAACGGCCAATCCCAAATCTGGACGATGCTCGCCGACGGCACACAAGTGCAGCAGTTGACCTCAAGCGGCCGGAACCGGATGCCCGTGTGGAGCGTGAAGTAGGGCAGCAGGCGGAGATTCGCGGGCAACAGGCCGGGTACCCGGAAGGTGGCCCCGGCCCGTTACCATGGAGATCACCATGCTTTCTCGTATCCGCGCCTGCGCGCTCTTGCTATGCCTTTGCACCGCTGCTGGCCTTGCCGCCACCTACCGGAGCGCGGTCATCGTAATTGGGGCTCAAGCGTCCCCTATCGAAAAGCGCGTGGCCTCGCTGCTTGCCGGACGGATCTCAGAGCCATCCGCGCTTGCCGCCCGAGTCGCGGACGAGTTGCCCTCGGCGGAAGCCGGGGTGCTTCGCATTCTGCTTGGAGTGCCCGCCCGCCATCCGGAGATCCTTCGCGCGATGGATTCGCGCGGCCTTCCGCCATTGACGGCGCTCGAACCAGGGCCGGAGGGCTTCCTCCTCCAGACACTCGGCGATGGGGTAGACACCCCGGTGCTCGCCGCCGGAATCGATGAGCGCGGCGTGCTGTACGCAGCCGGAGAGATTCTGCGCCGAATGGAAATTGGCGAAACCTCCCTCGAGTTTCCGGAAGCTCTCCACATTCGCACGGCCCCCGCCTTCGAGATTCGCGGCACCCAATTCGGCCAGAGCGGGGTGGCGCTCACCAAGGGGAAGGTCCGCAAATGGAGCGATGCCGAACTGCGCCGCGCCATTCTCGATTTCGCGCTCGCCGGCTTGAACACGGTCGAGATTCACGAAGAGCTTGGAGCGGAGGATGTGCGCTTCCGCGTCGCACGGGAATTCGGCCTGAAGACGTTGACGCACGATAACCCAAACATGGGGCAAGGTCCTCCGGAATGGCGCGCCTCCGAGTCGATCGGCCGCGAGCACTTCCTGTGCCCCTCCGTGCCGGCCGCGCGGGAAGCATTGATCCGGAACGCGGAGGAACGCTACCGCAACCTGCCGCCCATCGATTACATTCGCTTCGCCGGTGGGGACGGCGGTGGCTGCGAATGCGATCGCTGCACGCCCTATGGAAAGACCTTCATCCATCTCACCGAAGACATCGCCGCGGTCATTCGCAAGCACCAACCCCTCGCGCAGTTTTTCATCACGAATCAGAAATTCGACAACGCCAGCGATCTCGCGATCTTCGAGTACCTGCGCGAGAAACCGCGCCCATGGCTGCGTGCGTTCGCTTACGGGCCCGGCTCCGATGCCATGAGTTGGCAGCCCGGCCACCGGCAGGATCATCGCATGGATCTGTTCCGCTATCCCGGCTTTGGGCCGCCCGGCCGCTACCTCCAGGAAATTCTCCATGAGCTGCCCCCACAGCAGGATCTCGTCTTCTTCAACGAGATCACGCACTGGCGCTATTCGCAGAACGGCTACGCGCAAGCTCCCCCACGCGCTGACCGCAATGGAGACCGCCCCCCGCACTGGAACCACTGGCTCTACGAGCGTCAGCCGGATCGCGCGCTCACCATGGTCTATGACCGCCTCACCTTCTTCGCGTGGCCCCGCTATCTTCACTGGTATTTCAACCAGACCATGCGCTATGGCATCGGAGACGTCACCCACTCCAGCGGAACACACGACCATTTCAACCAGTGGATGTGGCAGCGGATGCTGTGGTCTCCGCAATCGAGTCTCGACGGCGTGGTGAACGAGTATGCGCGCACCTGGTTCGGCCCCGCCGGCGCTCCGCTCATGGCCAAGGCGATCTTCGAACTGGAAGCCTATCTCGTGGAGAATCCCAAGGAACCCATCAGCCGGAAGGCCGGCATCTCCCGCTATTACGACCTCGTTCACGAGGCTGGTAGGGCGATGCCGCCCACACGCCGGAAGTCGAACTGGCTTTGGCTCGAATACGCACAGAAGGCTGCGGTCGATCGTTACACGCAACTCCGCTTCACCCAGCAAATCAACCTGCAGGCACGCATCGAGAAGGCCATCGGCGCGGATGGTTCCGATGCCTCGATTAACCGCGCCCTCTCCTCAATAACCGAGTTGCCGGAAACCCCCGAGATGCGGCAATTGCGGGAGGAAGCGGAGCGCTTCGGCGAAGAAAGCAACCGGCTCTTCGGCGTCCGGAGCGAAGGCATCTTCAACCTTCAGCACGACTTCATCGGCCTCGGCTGGCTCAAGCGGCAATTGGAGCGCGCGAAAACAGCATCGGGAGAGAAGCGGGCGGATCTCCTGCGGACGATCGCCGCTTACGAAGATCCCGGTGAAGGCGGCTTCTACGATGACGGCGGTTCGCTCACAAATGCGCCCCGCATCGTCAACGGCTACCCCTACGATTTCGGGCAGCCGTTCGTTCCGGAAATGCTCTCGGAGGCGAATCGCCCGTCCCAGCGCACCATGCATTACACGCAGGACGAAGACAAGGGAATCGTTCTTCGTTACAAGGGGCTGGACCCAACCGCAACCTGGCGCATCCGCTTTTCTCTCGTCCGGCCCCGCTTTCAGGATCGCTATCGCGACCGGATGAATCAGCACACCCAAACCATCTATGCCGGCGGCCTTGTGCTCGCGAAAGACGTGGAAGTCCCCGAAGGCATGAGCGATTTCTTCACGTACGAGATTCCCGCCTCGGCCATCCGCAACGGAGAACTCGTCATCCGTTTCGAGCGTGCGCCCGATGTCGCGCGCGGAGACCGCATCTCCCGCGAAGTGTGGCGGAACACCGGAGGCTGGGGGACGATTCTCGCCGAAGCCTGGCTGATGAAGAAACCGGCGAATTAACCCGCAGCCTATTCGCCGGAGAGGGTGCTCCATGTGGGCACGGCTTTCGAACGGCCTCTGCGAATGACGACCAAGGTTGCATCGTCGAAATTCGGCGCATGCTGGGTGAAGTGCGCGCGAGCCCGCAGAACGGCGTCGATCAATTGCACCCCCGGCAGATGCGCGTTCGCGCCCAGAACGCCGCAGAGCCGCTCTTCGCCGAACTCTTCGTCCTCGCCCGCGCGCGTGGCCTCGCTGATGCCATCGCTGTACAGCACGAGCAGATCGCCATCGTTGAGTTGCACGGTACGGTCTTCATACGCGGCCACCTTGAGGATGCCAAGTATGAGCCCGGAATCCCGGATCAGTTCCGTCTCCCCATTCGCCCGGACGAGGACGGCGGGGTTGTGGCCGGCGCTCGCGTATTGGACGCTGCCCGTCGCCGGGTCCACGAGCACGGCAGCCATCGTAATGAAGCGGTTCGCCGGGCAGAACCCCACCATGGAGCGATTGAGCCGCGTGAGAAACGCCGCGGGCGAAGCGGGTTCCTCAAGCAGCAGGTGAGAACGCGCGTGCAGGCTCGACATCATCAGGGAGGCGGGCATGCCCTTCCCCGCCACATCAGCCAGCACCACGGCCAGACGCCCGTCCGGATACGGAAAGAAATCGTAGTAATCGCCGCCCACCGTGCGGCAAGGTTCGTTGAAGCCCGCCACTTCGAGGCCCGGCGCATCGGGCGGCGCGTCGGGCAGAAGACCGCGCTGGATCTCGCCCGCCTGTTCGAGGTCCCGCTGCATGATGCGCTCGGCCTGCTCCACCGCCGCCAGACGCGCGTGCTCCAGACGGATCGCCGCTACGTTGGCCATGACGGTCAGCAGGGAGAGGTCGTCTTCCGTGAAGGGAGCGATGATGTGCGGCGTGTCTACATAGATCAGCCCGATCACATCGTTATTCGTCTGGAGCGGCACGGCAATCAGGCTCTTCACCGCCTCGGCGGCGATGCTGTGGCTCGACATCAGCGCCTGCTCGAATTGCGTGTCCTTCACGAGCAGTGATTTCCGGTGCTCCATCACCTGTTCGCACACTGCCTTGCTGATGCGGAAGTTGTCTCCCTTGGCGGCCTTGGGTGAGAGTTTGCCCTCTTCGAGCAGCATCAGCACACCCCGGCGCGCGGAGACGGCCGAGAGCGAAAGATCGAGGATCAATTCAAAAAGTTCATTCAGCGGCCGCAAGCCCGCCAGTTCGCGCCCCGCGCGCACCAGGGCCTCCATCTGCTTTTGGGCCACATCCGGCTGACCCGCCATCGCGGATGGCCCCTTCAGGAACGAGCTGAGGTCCGCGACCACCGTCTTGGAGAACGGGTGCTCCTCGCCTGTCGCCTCATCGCTCACGATCATCACGCTGTGCGCGGGCTCGGCGGCTTCCACCTCCGCCAGCCGCATGCTGAGTTCTCCCGCGGAAACGACATCGCCGGCCGCGAGCGGATGTTCCTTCATCACGCGATGGCCATTGACGAAGGTGCCGTTCTTGCTGCTGAGATCTCTCACCATCCACACCTCTCCGCGCCGCTCGAAGGCGAGATGCGTGCGGGAAAGGCGAGGGTCTTCCGGGAAGCTGAGTTCGTTGCCCGCGGAGCGTCCCACGTGAACCCGCTCCGTTTCCAGCGGGTAATAGCGCGTCCGTTCGTCGGCCTGATCGATAACGAGTTGAAATGCGGGCATCTGGCTGGATCTGATTGGAAACTAGTGTAAACGAATTGAAAACTCTTGGCGCTACCCCGATGCCGCCTATCGGGAAAAGGATCGGGAAGCGAGCGCGCCGCACGGGGTCGATCCGCACACGGGGCCGATCCGCGCACGGAGCCGATCCGTTTGGTTCCAATAGCTATGGCGCAAATTCCGGGGAAAGTGGCTGCAAAGCAGGCGAAAAAGTCCCGTGAACACCGATTCCCTGAGATTTCTCCCGCGTTGAATGCACTATTCCGTTAGAACCTGGCTTCGCTCTGCGTTCCTCCGTCACCTGCTAGGAAAGGAGCTTCCGCCCGTCGCATCGGAACCTGCAGCCCGCCTGAACCCCGCGAGTACGCGTTCGCGCATTCTGTTTTAAGGCCCTTCCCGCAAGGTGTTCTTGCAGCGGATTGCTTCACAGGCACGGGACGAGGCCGAAAAAGAACGCCTCCACCACAACAAACTTCGGTTACGATGGAGTGGGTACGCGACTGGCGACAGGTTCAACAGAGGGAATTATGACTGGAAAAGATTCTCAATTCTTCCGCACGTGGAATTCACGGCGAGCGGTGCTTGCTGTGTTGGTGTGCATGGCGATGTTGGCCTCACCGGCGGCATCCTGGGCGCAAGCGGCGCCCGCTAAATCCGCCCTCACCCTGAACATCGTCATCGTGGAAGGGGAAGGCGCGGTGAACAACATCCGGCAGCGCGTGGCGCGGGAGCCCATCGTGCGGGTGGAAGACGAGAACCACAAGCCCATTGCGGGCGCGACCGTCGTGTTTCTGCTGCCCGGCGACGGCGCGAGCGGCTCGTTCCCCGGCAACCAGAGCATGGTGACCGTGCAGACGAACCAGAATGGCGAGGCGGTTGCGCGCGGGTTGCGGCCCAATAACGTCACCGGCGACTTCGCCATTCGCGTCACGGCTTCCTTCCAGGGCGCTACCGCCTCGGCGGTGATCAACCAGACGAATGCCCTTGCCGGCGCGGCAGCGGCGGGCGCTGGAGCGGGTGCGGCAGCGGCGACAACCGCGGGCATCTCCGCCAAGGTACTGGTAATCCTCGGCATTGCCGCGGCGGCCGCCGTTGGCGGCGGTGTGTATGCCGCCACGCGGGATAACAACAACGGCGGCGCCGGCCCGGGCGGCCCCACGCGGACCCCCACGGCGATTTCGATCGGGTCGCCCACCGTTGGCCAGCCATAGGAATACCGGTTCCCTTGCATGCAGACGAACAACGGGGAGTACCGGGCAGACAGTTCCCGGAAAAATTGAGAATTTCAGGGTTGAGGAATAGATCGATGAGAACGCAGGCACTTCGTTGGATGACTTTGGGATTGGCATTCACGCTCTCGACAGGAATGCTCGCCGCGCAGAGCGGCCGCGGCTCATCGGGCCGTGGCGGCTTCGGTTCGCTGGACCAAGGCGTCGCCGGCGGAGAACGCGGTTCCAGCGTCGCCGGGCCCACGCTCGGATACGTCGTGGACGCCTCAACCGGCAATTTGCACATGGTGAGCGGCATCGCTGGATCCTCCACGATGGGCGCTCCGGTACATCGAGGCTCGGCCATTCAGTGCTCCGCCATCGCCCCATCCGCCGATTACGCCGTCGTCTCCGATGAGAGCGGCAAGGCCTGGTTCTATGGCCAGTCCGGGCCGAGGGGCGCCGCCGGCGCGGAACTCGCGGATCTCAGTGGCGTGACGCAGTTGGCCACTTCCCCCAGCGGCGATGGCTTTGCCGCTTACGCCGCCACGAGCGGCCGGATCTCCGTTTACGCGGTGAGCAATGGGGCGCCTCGCCTGGAGCGCAGCTTCACGGTTGCGCTCACCGCACCGGTCTCCCGCATTGCGCTCGCCGATGGCTTGAAAGATCCCGCACTGCTCACTCGTGACGCGTCCGGAACTTCCCTGTTGCGGGCCAGTGCGGAAGGCGTGCGAAGCGTAGCCGTTTTGCCGGGCGCGACCGAACTCGCATTCTTCCGCGGTTCCGAACGCGCGGTGATCCTCGATGCGGCGCAGAATGCCGTCTATGAAGCCGACCTCGCGCTGCAGAATCCCGCGCTCGCGCTTGTGGCTTCGAGCGCACAGGGAATTGAATCTCCCGTCGGCCTCGCGCTGAGCGACGACAACCGGACGATTGCCGTGGCGAGCGCCGCCAACCGCAAGGCCACCTTGATCGATCTCGCCACCCGCGCTTCAACGCAACTAGATCTGCCGGAAGCGCCCACGGGCGTACGGCGGATGAACTCCCGCGCGGTTTTCCAGTTGACCGACGCCCACAGCGGCCCGATGCTACTGCTCGATGTGCAGGGCGATTCCGCTCGCACCGTGTATGTCCCGCTCCGCCAAGGGGGGCGTGGCGCCGCCGGTGGACGCGCAAGCCTTCAATAGTCCCTGCGCCATTGTTCATCTCGTGGAGAAACGGCGGCGAGAGTTTCGCCCGCCGCCACGCAGTGACGTGCTTGTACAAGACCGCGGATCTTTTCGGAATTCGTCTCCGCGGACTTCGCGCTTTGGAATGGAGATACGAATGCGGTTGCGATGGTGGATCGGATTGGCTTGCCTGCTCTCGATGACGGCGTTGGCGAGCGCGCAGCGGGTGACAGGCTACAATCCACCGCAAATCACCACGAGCTACCAGCCCACGTCCAACCTGCAAGTCACGATCACGATGCAGGATATGCAGGTTCCCCCGAACCTTCCTGGCTATGGAATGAAAGCCTACTGGGACCCGACGCCTGAAGGGCAAGGGCTCGATGTTTCTTACGCGCGGTACGGCTACTCGTCGGGTACCCAGATTCCCGTTTCCGGCGTTCCCGGCGCCAGTGTGGCCACCGTCACCGTTGCCCCCGCATTGCGGCTGGTTGGCCAGCACACGATCGGGTTCTGCCTTGTCTACAATGCAGGACCGGGTCCCATCGAATCCTGCACGGACCCCGTCGCCAGCGCAAGATTCATCATTAACCCGGACCCCACCATCACCACGCCGAGTCCGTTGCCCGCGGCCTCCATCAACACACCGTATTCCACCCAGTTGGCCGCCGCGGGCGGCACTGGTTCGCGAGCGTGGTCCCTTGCCCAGGGCAGTTCCATGCCCCCCGGCCTTACGCTGACGAGCGGCGGCGCCATCACAGGCACGCCTACCCAACCGGGAATCTTCAATTTCACGGCCGTCGTAACCGATAGTCTCGGCGTCCCCGGCAGCAAGTTACTGGCGATTTCGGTTAACTCCGGGCTTTCCATCGTCACCCCCGCCACGTTGCCGGGTGCGCAGGTGAGCGTCACGTATTCCACGACGATTGCAGCCGCGGGCGGCGTACCGCCCTACAACTTCAGCGCCAACCCCAGCCAACTGCCTCCAGGGATGGTTCTCAACGCGAATACCGGGGTCCTCGGCGGCACGCCGAGCGTGGCCGGTGATTACAGTTTCCTGGTGACCGTCCGGGACGCGCAGTTGAATACCGTGGAAAGGACGTTTTCCGTCCGGGTGACCGCGTCCGTCGCCGCGCCGACAATCCTTACGTCCAGCCCCCTGCCGGAAGCGGTTATCGGCGTTTCCTATCCCCTTTCCCTGGTGGTGAGCGGAGGCCAGCGCCCCTTCAGCTTCAGCGTCTCTTCCGGAGCGCTGCCGCCGGGCCTGCAGTTGGATAGCGCGAATGGCGTCCTTAGCGGCACTCCGTCGCAGTTGGGGGATTTCACCTTTGAGATCCGCGTGGCGGATGCGGCCCAACGCAGTTCCACGAAGCCGTTCACGCTACGGGTTGTCGAAGGCATCACGATCACCACTACGGAACTCCCCTCCGCCGCCGTGGGTGTGGCGTATCCATCCACCTCCATCGCGGTCACCGGCGGCGCCGAGCCTTATACTTTTGAACTCTACGATAACCTTCCGCCGGGCCTCACACTCAACCCGTTGTCCGGCGTTATCGGAGGAACGCCCACGCAAGCGGGCGTCTTCTCGTTCGCCATTATCGTTCGCGATTCAAGCCAGCGCGTGGCAAGCCGGGATTACAGCATCGGCGTCGAAGCCGGCCTACGCTTCCGCACCACTAGCCCGCTGCCTGCCGGGCAGGTGGGTGTGGTTTATAACCAGGTGGTGGAAGTGGAGGGGGGCACGGCTCCCTACCAGTTCCAAGTCGTATCGGGCAGCCTCCCGGCAGATCTCACCTTAAGCGGCGCCGGACGTCTGCAAGGCACGCCGGGTGCTCCATTCGACGGCAGCTTCACCGTTCGCGCCACGGATTCGAGCAAACCGGCTCTGTCCACGCAAAGGCAGTTCAGTCTACGGATTTCCGCACCCCTGGTGATTAGCACGCAGACCTTGCCCCCTGCGATTCTCGGACAATCCTACAGCCAGGGGATCGCAGCCAGCGGCGGAGAAGCCCCTTATCGCTACGAGGTGAGTGCCGGCGCGTTACCTGCCGGGTTGTTGCTGGTCGAATCCACTGGCACTCTCAGCGGCACACCCACATCTCTCGGCAGTTTCCCGTTTACCGTCCGCTTAACGGATGGGGATTCCAACAACGTCACTCGCGCATTCACGCTGGAGGTGCGCCCGGCGCCTATAACTGGAGCCACCGTTACTTTGCAAACAGGGACTCCTCCAGCGAATGCCCAGCAGCAAGTGGACGTGGGCCTCGCCACACCGCGCGGCGAAGCGGTCGACGGGACGCTCTTCCTCGAATTTGCACCTTCGGTTACACCGGCCGTGGACGATCCCGCAGCCCAGTTCGTGACCGGCGGGCGTCAGGTGAGTTTCCAGATTCCCTCAGGCCAGACCAGCGCGCGTTTTGGCGGAGCCGAGCAGGCGCTCTTCCAAACCGGCACCGTGGCGGGAACCATCACCATCCGCGCGCAGTTGCGCCTCGGTAGCGCGGATGCGACGCCCACACCGCCCCCTACTTCCACGGTAGTGCTGCCGCCGCTCGCCCCCACGCTCACGAGCCTTGCCGTCACGCGCACGGGCACCGGCTTGAATGTGGTGGTGCGGGGCTACTCCACGCCGCGGAACATGACGTCGGCCACGTTGAATTTTACGTCGCGCGCGGGCAGCAACGTCACGAGTGGCCTTTCCTTCACCGTGAATCTGGCGCCGGCCTTCACCACCTGGTATACGTCAAGCCCGTCGACGGCGTTTGGCAGCCAGTTCCAGCTCACCCTGCCCGTGACGATCTCCGGCGATGCCACCGAAATCACCGGCTTGTCGATTGCATTGAGCAACTCCGTGGGTGGCAGCAACAGCCTGAGTGCTACGTTCTAACTCATCCGGCGGCGCCGCGAAGGGGTGGCGTCCGGGGTTTTCCCGGACGCCGCCCCTTCACGCGAATCCGGTGCGGTTCGCAAAGCAAACGTTCCGTTCACCGGCCACGGGAATTCATCATCACCCGATTGGAATGCGCCCATCCTGCAGGGCATCCTTCCAAACCATTTCCACAGGGTTCTGTTTTATCCACACCTTTCCCACAGCTACTTCCTTGTATCTCATTGATTCTTAGGGAGAAAATACCTGTGCAAATCGCGGCGGGAAAACGTAATTCCGTGATCAAAACCGGGCGTCCTCTGGGAGAATGGAAAGACAAAGCTGGACGCGACTTCGAGAACCGTCTCGGGGGGAGAGGTCTTGAGATCGCGTCCTTTTTCCCGCTTCCCCGCCCCGGCTTCTCCCGCCTTGCCGCGCGTCACAACTCTAGCTGAGATCAAACCCCCTTCCACAGCCCGGCCTTACCGGAACAGCAGGAACGTCGAGACCACCACCGTGACGATCACAAACCCCTCGAAAACCGCCTGTGAGATGTGTAGAAACAGCCAGCGTCCGGTGAGCGTCCCCAGCAACACCACGGGGATCAACATCGCGTCGAAGCCAAGCGAGGTTCGCGTGAACAGGCCGTGGTAGGTGTAAACGGGCACCTTGCAGAGATTGATCACAAGAAAGAACCAGACGGTGTTACCCATGAACTGCTCTTTGGTGAGGTGCATGGAAAGCATGTAGAGGTTCATCACCGGCCCGGCGGCATTGGCGACGGTCGTCGAGAAGCCACCCGCGAATCCGTAGGGAGCCGGATGAAGCCCGGAGGGCAGCCACGTGGGCCGGAAGCGCCGGACGAGATAGACCACCAACATCGCCACCACGATAGTGGCGATCAGCGGGCGGATGTAGCGCTCGCTAAGCCCGAGTGCAAAGCCTCCCGCCACCAGCCCGAGCATGACGGAAGGCGCCAGCCGCAGAAGCAGCTTTGCATCCGCGTGCCGCCGCCAAAAGTAGAGGGCACAGAAATCCGCAGTCACGAGAATCGGCAACAGCCACCCTACCGAAGCGCGGGCGTCCCCCACCGCGAGGATCATCAGCGGCACCGTTACCATGCCCAGCCCGGGCACTCCGCTTTTGGCAACGCCCACAAAGAACGCGCACAGCGCACCCAGCGCCCATTGCCAGGCGGCAATCTCAGCCACGCGGGAAGCTCCGGAAAATTCTCGCAACGGCTGCAGCGGCAGCGCAATTCTGAACGGAAAACGGCAAGGAATGAGAATAGCATGCCGTCCGCGTTCCGGCATCCGGGAATCGGGTTCTGCGAACTGGCAGATCGAAAAAAAGCCCGCACCATTCGGTGCGGGCGGAAGAGTTTCTGCTTATGCAGAACTGTGGAAAGTGAGGAACGGTTCGAGGTTGCGGCAGCCTTAATCGCCCTGAGTGCCGACGAGATCGCTCTCCTTCTTCGCGGGAGCGGGAGCAATGCCGCCCAGTCCATTCCCGCCGGTGAGCGAATCCAGCGCCACGAAGTTGCCCTTGGGCTCTTCGGGCTCGTTCAGCACCATTTGCCGGTAAAGTTTCTCCATCTGCGCGTCGCGGGCCGCTTCCTTCATCTTTGCATCGCGCGCCCGGGCCTTCTCCTCGCGGGACGTCTTCGCGACGCCCAACTCATCGAGGTCGTGCTGCCGCTCCGCGTGCGCCGCTTCCTGGTTCACCACCAGCCGGTGCTCGACGCTTTCCAGTTCGACGCTCTTGCCGCCAGCGTAGATCTTGTGGCGGCCCTTATCGTCGTACCACTTGGAGAGCGTGGCGGTCATGTGCATCTTCTCGATGATGTTTCTCCAGCCCACGCCGGTATTGTAAGCGCAGAAGGAGATTTCGCCGTCCTGCGTAGCGTAAGGGATGATGCACTGTT
>JADYZL010000116.1 GCA_020853155.1 Bryobacterales bacterium | reverse complement strand
GGCCTGCCCCTACGTTGACGTTGCCGGATGTGGTGCATAGGTTCAAGACGCTGACGACCAATCGATATTCCGATGGTGTGAAACAAATGCAATGGCCGCCATACGCAGGGCGGTTGTGGCAGCGCAAGTATTACGAACACATCATTCGCGATGAAAGGGCGCTTTCGCGGATTCGCGAACACATTGCCAGCAACGCCCAGCGGTGGTTGCGCAGGAGCTGAAGCGCCCGGTCCAGTAGCCGGCGAGGGAGCCGGGGGCGGGTTCGCCGCGTGGCGCCGTATCGATATCGAGATCGGGTAGGCGGGCTGCGCGACCAGCGCGACAAGTTTCTCTATATATACAGCCGTGTTAGCGTATAAAGTAGCGGGAGTACCATCGATTCGTGGGATGCGTATGACGGGGGAAGCACCACTGAAGGCGGTCGGGCTGGAGAAAACTTACCAGACAGGCCGCTCGAACCTCGTCATTTTCCGGAATTTGTGTTTGGAGGCGGCGGCGGGCGAGAAGCTGGCGCTGGTGGGAGAATCCGGCGCAGGGAAATCGACGCTGTTATACCTGCTGGGAGGGCTCGACCGGCCTACGGCTGGAAAGATTCTGTACGAGGGAAGCGATATTACACGTCTGAATGAACAGAGGCTGGCGGAGTTCCGCAATCGGACGCTGGGCTTTGTCTGGCAGACACATTATCTACTGCCGGAGTTTACCGCGCTCGAGAATGTGGCGATGCCGCTACGGATTCGAGGCGTATCCGCCGAAGAGGCAGAAGAGCGGGCGATGGAACGATTGAGGGAGGTGGGGCTCGAAGCGCGCAGCCATCATCTATCCGGGGAACTTTCGGGCGGTGAGCAACAAAGGGTGGTTCTCGCAAGGGCGCTGGTGGGGAACCCCAAGGTTTTGCTGGCGGATGAGCCAACGGGCAACCTGGACGGGCAAACCGGCGAGCGGATTATCGGTCTGCTCGCGGAGATGCACGCACAGCACGGGCTTACATCGATCTATGTGACGCACAACCTGGCGTTCGCCAGGACGTGCGACCGGGTGTTGGAATTGAAAGGCGGGGAGTTGGTGTTGCGGGAGAATGAATAAAGGGGGAGCGGCACGCGGCCGCGATGCCGGGCAATCCCGAATGCGGCGATGCTGACGGCGCTCCGGAGCCCTCAAACCGGGAACCAGATTCTTCCGGGGCGAGCCGGGGCGGGAAGAAGGCGGGGTTTATGTTTGAACGATATACAGAGAAAGCGCGGAGGGTGATTTTTTTCGCCCGGTATGAGGCCAGCCAGTTCGGCAGCCCGTACATCGAGACCGAGCATCTCCTGCTCGGACTTCTGCGCGAGGATAAGGCGCTCGCGAACCGGTTCCTCCGGTCCCAGGCGGCCATCGAATCCATTCGCAAACAGATTGAAGCGCATACCACCGTGCGGGAGAAGGTTTCGACGTCGGTGGATTTGCCGCTGAGCCACGAGTGCAAGCGGGTGCTGGCGTATGCCGCCGAGGAGGCGGAGCGGCTGAGCCATAAGCACATCGGGACGGAACATCTCATGCTCGGCTTGCTGCGCGAAGAGAAATCGTTCGCCGCCGAGATTCTGCATGAGCGGGGGCTGCGGCTGGCGCAAGTGCGCGAAGAGATCGCCCGCTCGACTTCAGAGAAGATGAGTTCGTCGCGGCCGAAAGAGAGTTCGCTGCTTGCCGAGTTCAGCCGCGACCTGACGCAGGCTGCGATGGAAGGGACGCTGGACCCGCTGATCGGGCGGGATTTCGAGTTGGAGCGCGTGGTGCAGATTTTGTGCCGCCGCACGAAGAACAACCCGGTGCTGATCGGTGAGCCCGGCGTGGGGAAGACCGCGATTGTCGAGGGGCTGGCGCAGCGGATCGCGGACGGAGACGTGCCTTCGTTTCTTTCCGATAAGCGCATTCTGGCCCTCGACCTGAGCCTGATCGTGGCCGGCACGAAGTACCGCGGCCAGTTTGAAGAGCGGCTGAAGACGATCATGAAGGAGTTGATGGATAACCAGAACGCCATCATCTTCATCGACGAACTGCACACCCTGGTGGGCGCGGGATCGGCGGAGGGCTCGCTCGACGCGGCGAATATCCTGAAGCCGGCGCTGAGCCGCGGCGAGATTCAATGCATCGGCGCGACGACGCCCGCGGAGTTCCGGAAATCGATCGAGAAGGATCGCTCGCTCGAACGGCGTTTTCAGGCCGTGAAGGTGCCGCCGCCCAGCGAGGCGGACGCCGTGAAGATTCTTTTCGGGATCAAGGAGAAGTACGAGAAATTCCATGCCGTGGCGTATACGGACGATGCGATTACGACCTCGGTCTATGCCTCGAACCGCTTTATCCCGGACCGGTTTCTACCCGACAAGGCAATCGATCTGATCGACGAATCCGGGGCACGGGTGAAGCTGCGGCAAACGAGCCTGCCGCCGGAGATCTCGGAAATCCAGAAGCGCATCAAGTTCATCGTTCACCGCATGGAAGCGGCGATCGCGAACCACGAGTTCGAGAAGGCGCGCTTTTATTCCGATGAAGAGCGCAAGGAACGGGAAAATCTGCGGGTTCTCAGGGAGAAGTACAACCTCGACGATACCTCGACCGGCGTCGTGACCAAGGGCGACATCGAGGATGTGGTGGCGCGCTGGACGGGCGTGCCGATGACGGCGATCAAGGAAGAAGAAGTCAGCAAGCTGATGCGCATTGAAGAGGAGCTTCACAAGCGCATCGTGAGCCAGGAGAAGCCGATTTCGGCGCTGGCGCGCTCCATTCGCCGTTCGCGGGCGGGGCTCAAATCGCCCAAGCGGCCTTCGGGTTCGTTCCTGTTCCTGGGTCCCACGGGCGTCGGCAAGACGGAAGTGGCGCGTGCGCTCGCCGAGTTCCTCTTCGGGAGCGAGAAATCGCTGATCCGCTTCGATATGTCGGAGTTCATGGAGAAGCATTCGGTAAGCAAGCTGATCGGTTCGCCTCCCGGTTATGTGGGGTACGAAGAGGGGGGGCAGCTCACGGAGCGCGTGAAGCGGAACCCGTATTGCGTGATACTTCTGGATGAAATTGAGAAGGCCCACCCGGATGTCTATAACATCCTGCTGCAGGTGTTCGAGGACGGCCAGTTGACCGATGGCCTCGGCAACACGGTGGACTTCAAGAACACGATCATCATCATGACGTCGAACCTGGGCGCGCGCTTCCTTACGAAGAAGACGGGCATGGGTTTCTCCGCGCCAACGGAAGGCGCGATGCCGCAAAACGTGGAAGACATGGTGATGGGGGAAGTGAAGCGGGCCTTCAACCCCGAATTCCTCAACCGCCTGGACGATGTGATTCTATTCCAGCCGCTCGATGAGAACGACCTGCTGCGGATCATCGATTTGCTGGTGGAGCAACTGAATGTCAACTTGGCGGAAAAGGATATCCGGATTCGCCTGAACGCCGACGCGGCGAAGTACATTCTCGATAAGACCTGTTCCGACCGCGCGTACGGGGCACGTCCGCTGCGGCGCGCGCTGCAGAAATATATCGAGGACCCGCTTTCGGAGCAGTTGATCCAAGGCGCGCTCCCGATGCCCTCCGAACTGGAGGTCTTCCTGAGCGACAATGGCATCTATTGCCGGAAGATTGGGGAGGGGGAAGAGTTGCCGGTGGGAGCCGGAAGCGAATCGCCTGCTCCGACACCGCTCTATATGTTTTGATTACTTAGTACCAGATTGCTCACGCAAAGAGGGCGCATCGAGAAAACCAAGCGATGCGCTCTCTTTGTTGTGAAGATCAATTAAACCAAGGAGTTCGGCGGTCAGAGACAGTTCCCTTACGCTAGCGCTATCGGACGGAGGCTGCTAGGTCTAGCCGTACTGAGAGTTACCGGTACCGTTGTCCTAGGAGTCCGGTCAGAATACAATTAGGGCGAGTATTCCATGCGATATCCCTGGGTTGGTTCAGCCACTGGAACGGCGGCGCAGCCGGCGCCGTCCATCGCGCAATCCGGTTTCGGATCGGGTGCTTCGCTGCGGCAACTCGAAAGTTCAGAAGAAGTGACGATTCTAAGGCTCAACCGGCAATTGGAGTGTGTTTCCTATCACGGGCCGGCCGTCCCCGCGTTGCATCTCGGGAGTTCTCAATCCATTCGTAAGCCGCTGCTTCGGCTGCTCTCGAAGGCGCCTTCTCTCCACATTCTGCTTCAGGCCGCGCAGGACGGCCTTCGGGGGCGGGCATCCTCGCTCGAACTCCGCATGGACTCCCAGATCTGGGAGATACAGATTATTCCAATTTTTGCCGAAGAAGAGCAGGTGGATTCCATTGCCCTTTCCATCCGGGCCGCGGACGCCACGGCCGACGCGCTGCAAGCGCTAGCCGAAAGCACACGGCGATACCGGCTGGCGGCGGAATCCGGAAGAGTGGGTGTTTGGGAATGGCAGTTCGCCACGAGCCAGCTCCTGCTGGATCCGGTGTTGCTAAGCATTCTCGGCTACGAAGAGGAACGGAATCTGAGCCATGAGGAGATCAGCGAAAAGATCTTCGCGCCCGAGGAACTGGACTATCTGAGACGCGGGATTTCCGATCTGGTGCAGGGCCGCAAAGAGAATCTGGATCTGGATTTGCGCGCGCGCTGCCGGATGGGTGACAGCCGGATCATGCGATTGAGCGCCACGCTTGTTCGCGACGAGCAAGGCGAGCCGGAAAAGGCGGTGGGGATCGCCATCGATATTACCGCGCTACGCGATGCCGAGTTTCGCAGCAAGCAAAGCGAAGCGCGGCTGCGCGAATTGTTCGAGAATGCGACGGACATGATGTACAGCACCGGGATTGAAGGCGACTTCAAGTCGGTGAACAAGGCATTTCTTCACACGACGGGATATAGCCGGGAAGAACTGCTGCACATGAATCTGCGCGATCTTGTGTTCCCCTCCGAGCGCCGGGAGATCGATCGCATTCTGCTGTCGCGGCTGGGCGGCGCGGAGAAGACGATCGATGAGGTGACGCTGCGGCATCGGGATGGGCGGAAGATCTACGTCGAGGTATCGAACCGGCTGGTCTTCGAGGGCGGCAAGCCGAGCCTCATCCAGGGGATCGCGCGGGACGTTACGGAGCGCAAGCTGCTTGAGGAGCAGCTTCGGCAGTCGCAAAAAATGGAAGCGGTGGGAACGCTGGCGGGCGGGATCGCGCACGATTTTAACAACCTGTTGACCGGCATTCTCGGCTTCGCCGACCTGCTGAAGGCACGCCCGGACGATCGTGAAAAGACCCTGGAAGCCGCGGATATTATCCAGAAGGCGGCCGAACGGGCCACGAAACTGACGAGCCAACTCATCGGCTTCGCACGGCAGGGAAAGACGCAAACCGCGCGCATTTCGATTCAGGACCTGGTTCACGAACTCACGGAGTTCCTTGGCCACACGCTGCCGCGCTCGATCAAAATTGCGGAGGATCTTCCCGAGGAGCCGATACAGGTTCTGGGCGACCAGAATCAACTACACCAGGCGCTGCTGAATCTGGCGCTGAACGCCCGCGACGCCATGTCGAACGGAGGGCAGCTTATCTTCCGCGCCGAGAAACTGAAGCAAGCGGATGTAGAGCGCATTGAGCGGGTGAGCGGCCACAGCGACGACTGGCTATGCCTGTCGGTGACCGACACGGGCGAGGGCATATCGGACGAGATCCTTACCCGGATTTTCGAGCCGTTTTTCACCACGAAGACGGTGGGCAAGGGCTCTGGCATGGGCCTGGCGATGGTCTACAGCATCATCCGCAATCACAACGGGCACATCGATGTGGAGAGCGATGTTACGCGCGGCTCGATCTTCCGGATCTTTCTGCCCATGGCGGAGCCGGAGAAGCTCGTGCGCGAGGATTCCGACGACAGCGGGTTCACACGGGGCTCCGGCGTAATCCTGCTGGTGGACGATGAGGAGATCGTGCTCACGGTGGCCAAGACCATGCTTACGCAGCTAGGCTATACGGTGTTGACCGCGGAGAACGGCGCGCGCGCCCTCGAAATCTACCGCGCGAACCCCGGCCAGATCGACCTGGTCTTTCTGGATGTCATGATGCCGGGAATTGACGGGCGGGAGTGCGCCCGACGATTACGCGCCGAGTATCCGGAGGTGCGAATCCTGCTGACCAGCGGGTACCTCCCTGAAACGATCGAAACGGGCACGCCCCGGATCGACGGACTTCCGCTTCTCAATAAGCCGTACCAACTGACGGACCTGAGCCAAGTGATCGAGCGAACGCTGGGTGAATCTCCTCGCCGGCAAGCCAGTGACGCTCAATAGCGAAGCAGCCGGAGACTGCCGTTCGAACTACTCAGCGTGATGGCGGGGCCGCCTGAACCGACGGTTGCGTTCAGCGAGTTCTTCCCAATCTTCCCGCTGACGGAGACGGGGAAGTCCGTCTGGATATTGCTATTGCTGGTTTTCGCGTCGATGGCGGCGTTGATATTCTCGGGGATGCGCAGGGTGATGGCGCCGTTCGAGCTTTCGAGCGTCATCGGATTAGCGGCATAGCGTTTCATCGTCACTTCGATTGAGCCATTGCTGGTCTCAAAGCGCAGCGCTTCTCCGGGTGCGGGTTCGGCCACCGAGATGCGAATGGAGCCGTTGGACGTATCCGCGCTCACGGCTCCCACGACGTCGTCCGCTTCGATGCGCCCGTTTGAGGTGTCCAAGCGCAGATTCCCCTTTACGCCGGAGATTCGGATCGCTCCGTTCGAGGTATCCGCAGCCAGTGGGCCTTCCGAGCGGTTCACGGTGATCGAGCCGTTCGACGTCTTCAGGCTGGCGGCGTGGGAGACTTCCTCCACGCGAACGTGGCCGTTCGACGTATCCACAGTGGCGATGCGTGCGCTGAATGGGGCGCGAATCGTATAGCGAACGCCTTTTCCGCTGACGCGATTGTCCTGGAAGACGCTCCGAACCACGATGGATTCCGGCTTCGCCGCGACGTCGATCTTGATGCTATCGAGGCCGGCCTGGTCCCGGGCCTGTTTGGTGGCCCGAACCTCGACGGTGTCCTTCTCCCAGCCAAGGATCTCCACGCTTCCGTTCTTCGAATAGACTTCAATCGCGCCGCCCGGGTTGAGAGGAAAATTCGCGTTGAACTCCTCCGTGACCTTGGACATCCCTTCAAGGCCTTCGAGGTCGCAACTCGCAATGCAGAATGCGAGCAACAAGATCGCTAGAGCGGACCATCGATTCGTCTTCATGAAACTCCCCTCCGTGGTGCGGTGCGCTCCCGCATGCCGCGTGCCGTCTACCGGGCTCCAGCGTTCGACGGCGAGCGGGACTGCTCTGTCTCAACCGGAGCTACGGAGCGATCAAGGTGTTTGTTCCCGCTTTTTTGCGATCATGGATAAGACCCTTCTGTCATCATCATGAAAAAACTTCTGGCTCTCAACCGCGGCGAGATCGCGGTACGCATCTTGCGCGCCGCTACCGAATGCGGCCTTCGGACCGTAGCGATCTATTCGAAGGAAGACCGGCTGGCGCTGCACCGCTTCAAGGCGGACGAAGCGTATCTCGTTGGGGACGGGATGGGCCCGGTGCAGGCGTATCTCGATG
>JADYZL010000115.1 GCA_020853155.1 Bryobacterales bacterium | reverse complement strand
GCGATGGTCTCCGATATCCGGGTGATCATTGTGAAGCTCGCGGACCGTCTCCACAACATGCGAACCCTCGATTCCCTCCCGCGCGAACGGCAGGAGAAGATCGCCATGGAGACCGAGGAAATCTATGCGCCGATCGCGTACCGCCTCGGCATGGGAAAGCTTCGCGGTGAGCTCGAAGACCGCGCACTCCGGTTCAAGGACCCCCAAGCCTACCAGGAGGTCGTCGAGCTGATCGAGCTCCGGCGCCAGTCGAATGAAGATCTCCTTCTCGAGATCCGAAGAATCATTGAGAGCGATTTGGCTCGGGACGGCGTGCCCGCCCGCGTCGTCGGGCGCATCAAGCGCCCATACTCGGTGTATCAGAAGCTGAAGCGGCAAAAAGTCTCGCTGGATGAGGTTTATGACCTCCTTGCGCTTCGAATCATCACGGACTCGGTGAAGAATTGCTATGCCGCGCTCGGTATCATTCACAACATCTGGCGGCCGATCCCCGGTCGCATCAAAGATTTCATCGCTATCCCAAGGCCCAATCTCTACCAGAGCCTTCACACTTCGGTGATCGGGCCGCAAGGCCAGCCCTTCGAAGTGCAGATCCGCACGGAGGAGATGAACAGAGTTGCCGAAGAGGGTATCGCATCCCATTGGAAATACAAGGAAGGGAAGCTCGGTGGGGGCATGGAGGACGTCCGCGTCGCCTGGCTGCGCCAGATCGTTGAATGGCAGCGCGACCTCCGCGATCCCGGCGAATTCATGTCTACGCTCCGGGTGGACCTCTACCCGGAGGAAGTCTATACGTTCACGCCCAAGGGACGCGTCGTAGCCCTTCCCAGGGGAGCCACTCCGATTGACTTTGCCTACGCGATTCACACGGAGGTGGGTCACAGTTGCGTGGGCGCGAAGGTCAACGGACGCATCGTCCCGCTCCGCTACACCCTCAAGAATGGGGAGGTGGTGGAGATCCTCACGCAGCCTGGCCATCAGCCCAGTAAGGATTGGATGGCGATTGTGCAGACCGCCCGCGCGAGAAACAAGGTGCGCGCGGTCATCAATGCAGTGGAGCGCGTGAAAGCGGTGGAGATCGGGCAGAAGACGCTCGAAAAAGAATCGAGGAGACTGGGTGTCGCGATGGGCCGCTTCACCAAGGCCGAACTCCTCGCCGCCGCGGCCGATTACGGCTACAGTAAGCACGAGGATTTGCTTGCCGGTATCGGTTTTGGCAAGCTCTCGCCGCGCAAATTTTTGGAGAAGTTGTCCGGCGCCCCGCTTGGCGAAGTTCCACTGGAGAAGGCGAAGTCCGAAACCGTTCCGCCTCCGGTATCCAGAGAGGCGGCGAAGGGGGACTTCACGATCAAGGTCCACGGCGTGGACGACGTGCTTGTTTATCGTGCCGGCTGCTGCAACCCGCTTCCCGGCGAGCCCATCGTCGGTTACATCACCCGCGGCAAAGGCGTCGCCGTCCATTCGGTGAATTGCCGCAATGTGCAGAGTCTTCTTTACGAGCTGGAGCGCCGGATCGATGTCGAGTGGGATAGCGCCTCGCGCACCTTCCCCGTGCGGATCTCCGTCTATACCGATGACCGCCCGGGCATCCTGAATCGTCTCACATCCATCCTTAATGACGAGCAAAGCAACATCCGCAGCCTGGAGGCGCGCACCGATAGTTCCAGGGAAGCCGACGGAGCTCTTGTGGAAATGACGGTGGAGATCGGGGACAAGAAACAGTTGGAGCGAATTACCGGCGCCATCCGGCGCATTTCCGGAGTTCGCGATGTGGAGCGGATTTATGAGCGAAACTAGACAGAGCCCGGCTGAGCAGCGCGGCGCAGACCTCTTTCCAGAGCACTTCGCGGTCTCGAAAAGCACGGGCATCAAGATTGATTGGAGCGATGGCGAGCGGAGCGATTTTTCATTGGAGTTTCTTCGGGAGCGCTGCCCTTGCGCCCAATGTACGGGAGCGCATGGCACGCCGCCGCAAGCACTCGATTTCAGCAACCCTCTTCAACTCTACCGGGAGCGGCTCAAGATCACCCAGGTGGAGCCGATCGGCCATTACGCCATTGGCATTCATTGGAACGACGGCCACAAGACGGGCATTTACTCCTATCGCCTGCTCCGCGAACTGCATGAGGAATTGGCCCGCAAACACCGCTCCTCCGCCTTGCAGTAGCAGCCGGCTTCCGCGCGCGGTAAGATAGCCGCTAATGCCAACGAACAATTTTGTGGTGGTCGCCCATTTTCGCGCCAAACCTGGAAATGAGGAGGATTTGGAGCGTCTGCTCCTCGGCCTGGTGGAACACACAAGACAGGAAACCGGGTGTCAGCTTTACGATTTGCACCGTGATGAGCTGGACCCTTCTCAGTTTCTGTTCTATGAGATCTGGGCGAATCGGCAGGTGTGGGAGGCGCACATGGCTGCTCCCCACCTAGCGGAGTTCAAGCCGCTGGCCGAGAATCTTGTGGCGGAGCCCATTCGAATTTGGCAGATGCGGCAGATTGAGCCACGCGCAGCCGAATAGCCGCCTCCTCGTGCGCCTTAAGCGTTCGGTACAAACAATCGAACCAGCGTGAAAATCAACGCCGCGGCAATGGCCGTCAGCGGAAACGTGAGTATCCAGGCGCCCACGATGTCGTTGGCCAGCCGCCAGCGCACTGCTTTCGGTCGATGGAAACTGCCGACTCCCGCAATCGCTCCCGCGATGGTATGCGTCGTGCTGGCCGGAACGCCCAATCCCGTAGCGAGAAATACGCTCATCGCGCCGGCCGTCTCCGCCGCGAACCCACTGCGGGGCTTTAGCTTGGTGATGCGATGGCCCATCGTCTCAATCACCTTCCAGCCGCCGCTGGCCGTGCCAAGAGCAATCGCCGTGTAAGCGCTCAGCACCACCCAGGTGGGGATACCCTCGTCGATGCTGCCCTGCACCTTCGCCGCCACCAGCGCTCCTGTGATGATCCCCATCGTCTTCTGGGCGTCGTTGGATCCGTGGGAGAGGCTGAAAATTGCCGAAGAGAGCAGTTGCAGGCTCCGGAACCATTTGTCCATTTTTGCCGGGCTCGAATGCCGGAAGATCCAGTGGATGGCGATCATCAGCAGGTAGGAGAGCACCATGCCGAGCAGTGGGGAAAGCACCACGAAGACGAGCGGCATCGTCCATCCGCTCGGGCGTAGAGCATCGAAGGCAAATGCCCAGCCCTTGATGTGAATCACACGGGCCATCGCGGCCCCCGCATAACCGCCGATCAAAGCATGCGTCGCGCTGATCGGGAGGCCCAAATGAGAACTTCCCCACAGCCACGCGGCGGAGGAAACCAATCCCGCAAGCACCGTAATCGGCGTCACGTACTCAAGGTTCACCATGTCGCCGCCCACTGTCTTGGCGACGCTCGTACCCACCAGAAAGAAAGCCGCGAAATTGAAGAATGCCGCCCAAATCACCGCCTGCAGCGGGCTCAAGACCTTGGTCGCAACGATCGTGGCGATCGAATTGGCGGCGTCGTTGAATCCATTGAAGTAGTCGAACAGAAGCGCTGCCGCCACGATGACGATCAGCAGGATCATATCTGGGCTCATGAAGTGAATGGCTCCCCTGGCAACCCGGCGTCTAGCTGTTCTTCACGACCATATTGGTGATGATGTCGCCGACATCGTCG
>JADYZL010000114.1 GCA_020853155.1 Bryobacterales bacterium | reverse complement strand
AGAAACTGCCGCTGGTAGTGATCATCGGCCGTCCCAACGTAGGCAAGTCCACGCTGTTTAATGCCATCACGGGCACGCGTCGAGCCATCGTCGGCGACGAGCCCGGAATCACTCGCGACCGCATCAACGGGCGCGCCACGCACCTGCGCCGCCCGTTCCGCATTACCGATACGGGCGGCATCATCGTAGACGATAAGGACTTCATCCCCTCCCAGATCTACCGGCAGGCCCGCTTTGCTCTGGATGAAGCCGCGAAGATCGTCTATGTGATCGACGGCCGGACTGAGATCACGGCGGCGGACCGGGATTTGCTGGCCATGCTCCGCAACGAAGGCAAGCGCGTGTGCCTGGCCGTGAACAAGATCGATGCACCGTCTCGTGAGAGCCTCGTTAGCAATTTCTACGAACTCGGCCTGAGCGAAGTGTTCGCCGTCTCCGCCGAACACCGCCTGGGGATTCGCGAACTGCTCGATTCGGTGACCCGCGACTTTCCGGAAGCCGTCGAGCCAGCGGCGGAGGAAGAGCCGGGCGAGGCTGCGGGTGAAGCGCCCACGAAGCGGAACCTCAAGCCAGCGGGCCCCATCCGGGTTGCGATCATCGGGCGGCCGAATGTGGGCAAGAGCACCCTCCTCAACGCGCTCACGGGTGAGGAACGCGCCATTGTCTCCCCGATCGCTGGAACCACGCGTGACGCCGTGGACGAAGTCGTCGAGTGGAACGGCAACGAGTTCCTCTTCGTCGATACGGCCGGCATCCGGCGCAAGGGCAAGACGCGGCTGATGGCCGAGAAGCTGAGCGTCGTGATGGCGCGCAAGCACATGGAACTGGCCGACGTGGTGCTGCTGGTGGCCGACGCCGAAGAGGGCATCGTCGGCTCCGATGCCACCATCGCCGGCTATGCCCATGAAGAAGGCCGAGCGGTGATCATCGTCGTCAATAAGTGGGACCTGCTGCCCTCCGCCGGCAAGCGGCAATTTGAACGCGACCTTCGCGACCAGCTCAAGTTTCTCGACTATGCGCCCGTGATCATCATTTCGGCTCTCGAAGGCACTGGCGTCAATCGCATCTTCCCGGCGATCCAGCGGGTCTACGCCGCCGCCACCAAACGCGTGGGCACGGCGGAGTTGAATCGCTTCGCCTCCTTCCTCAACGTCCGGGAGACGAACAAGATCTATTACATGACGCAGGTGGCGATCCGCCCCCCTACGTTCGTGCTCTTCGTGGATCACGCCGACGAACTTCACTTCTCGACGGAGCGCTATGTGGTGAACCAGCTTCGCGAGGCATTCGGGTTCGAAGGAACGCCCATCCGGGTGAAGATTCGCAGCAAGCGGGGCAAGGCCTCGAAATAGGCAGCGCTCCTAGCGCGGCACGAGCATGGTTACCGCCGTGGGCGCATGCACGCGGAGAGCGCCCCGAAGCGCCGCGGAAGGCAGGAGGTCCACCGCTTCGTGGAATGGGGCCATTGCATTCGCGGGGATCGGCGCGCGGAAGCGGTCGGCCTGTTCGCGGTAGTCGTAGCGCTCGTACCCTGGGAGGGGGAGCGTGCCAGAAGAGAGCCAGCGCCCCAGAAAACTCTCCGCGCGAAACCATCGCCGCGCTCTGGCCACCTCGCCGGGAATCGCCACCTTCCTTGTGCCGGCGGAGACTTCGATCTCCCGAATCTTCCCCGCCTCAAGCGGCCGCTCCGGCCAATCATCGGGCAGCATTTTGAGAACCTCTGTAAGGCAGCCGGTGTCGTCCGCTGCCTCCCAGCGCATGCGCGACAGCCCCAACACGAAGCTGCCGCGCTTCAGGATCTCCTCGATTCGCGGCGCATCTTTGCCCGTCACGCTCACGATCCAGGTGACCAATTCGACGAGGGGCGTCTCCCGATGCTGCACCGGAGACAGAGAGATGGCGCCCGCGTCTTCGGAACTCACCCGGATTCGCACTACGCTGTCTTTCGATAACCGCATCGCCGTCTGCCGCTATTATGAACTCTTCCACATTGGGAGAAAGGGCACAAGCGGGAGCGTCGCAAGCTATCCGAATGCCTCCGGGCGCGCCCCGGCGTACCATGGGCCTATGGACCCCATCGCGCCCGCAGACTCGCCCGATCCCATCTATGCCGTCCCCGTGGATGTTGCCGCTTTCGTCGACACGTTCGCCCAAGGCCCGTATCATGAACCTGTTCCGGTGAACTCCTGGCAGGAATTCCAGATGTTTTTTGGGGGATTCGAGGCGACGAGCGAGGCGAGTTACGCCGTGTATCTCTACTTCGAGAATGGGGGGGAATTCGCCTGGGTGGTGCGCGTGCCGGACCCCATCGAAAGCGGGCCGGCCTTGATGAGCGCAAGCGGCGAGCGCCAGGCATCCCCCGGTGCGCTGGCGGATTCGCTGATCGGCTCGACGGATGCAAGGACGGGCATGCATGCCCTGCGCGGCCTCGAACGCAAGCGCCCCGGAACTTTGGCCATTCCCCGCGCGGCCGAATTGGGCGCACACGGGGCGCGGGTGTATACCGAAGCGCTATCGTTGGCGGCGGAACTCGGGATGTTTCTGCTGATCGATCCGCCGCTGCTTGCCGATACCCCCGAGGAACTCCTCCAGTGGTTGCGCGCCAACCCCGGCCTACGCGATGGAAACGCGGCCTTGTATTACCCCCGCCTCTACTTTCCGGATGCGCTTCAGCATGGGCGCAACCGAAGTTTCGCGCCCAGCGGCGCAGTGGCGGGCTTGCTCTCCTGGCTCGATCAGGAGCGGGGCGTCTGGCAGGCCCCTGCCGGCTTGCATGCCGCCCTCGAGGCGGTGACGCTCACGCGGGAACTCAGCGCGGAGGAATTCGGACCACTTACGCACGAGGGGGTCAATGCGATACGAGAGTTTCCCGGCCATGGCGCGGTGCTCTGGGGCGCGCGGACCCTTGCCGGAGGGAGCACGAGCGATCCCAAGTGGAAGTATGTACCCATGCGGCGCTTGCTGCTCTTACTGGAGCGCAGCCTCTCCCAAGGCATTCGATGGACGGCCTTCGAGCCGAACGGAGAGAGCTTGTGGATGAAGGTGCGTGCCGCAGCCGAGACCTTTCTCGTAGACCTCTGGCGGAAGGGCGCCATGCAGGGAGCGACCGCTACCGAAGCCTTTTTCGTCCACTGCGGCCCTACGACGATGACGCAAGACGATCTCGACAACGGGCGTCTAGTGTTGCAGGTCGGGATCGCGGTGGTAAAGCCCGCGGAATTCGCTATCCTCCGCATCACGTCTTGGACCAGCGAAGCGAGGCTGAACCCCGCATAGGATCGTACGGGGCCATGCTCCATAAAGTGCCGGGTACGGCCGTGGCCGCACCAGAGCCGCAGTCGAAAACGGGCGAACGCACATTGAGCTTGCTACGCGCCCTGGCCTCGCTGGCGCGAGGCTTATCCGCGTGAAAAATTCTCTCTCCGGTGCGCTTCTGTTGGCCGGTTTTGCACGAAAAACCGAGAACCTCCGCACTTTATACTAGGGGAATGCACAGAAAAGTCTTCGTTGCAGGGGCCAGTGGAGCCATCGGGCGCAGGCTTTGCCGGCTGCTCGTGGAGGAGGGATGGTCGGTGACGGGCACGACGCGTTCGCTGAACAAGGCGCCCATGCTGCGCGAGCTCGGCGTGGAGCCAGCGGTCGTGGACGTATTCGATGCAGCATCCCTGCTCGACATCGTCCGCAAAGCGAAGCCGGAAATTGTGATTCATCAGCTCACTGACCTTCCGCCTGGGCTTGATCCGGCGAAAATGGCCGACGCATTAGTCCTTAATGCACGGCTTCGTTAGATCGGCACCGCCAACCTGGTCGCCGCTTCCATCGCCGCTGGCGTGAAGCGGATGGTGGCGCAAAGCCTCGCCTTCGTGTACGCACCCGGCCCGCTGCCCCATCGTGAGGACGCCCCGTTGAATCTGGATGATCCCAGCTTCACGGACACCGTGCGGGCCGTCGCCAGTCTTGAGCAACAGGTGTTGGCTGCTCCATTCACGGGAATTGTTTTGCGATACGGAAAATTCTACGGCCCCGGGACGGGCTTCGATCTACCCCCCACCGGCACGCCCCTCCACGTTGACGATGCAGCGGATGCGGCGCGGCATGCACTCACTCGCGGGCAGGCTGGGGTTTACAACATTGCGGAGGATGATGGCACTGTCTCCATCCAGAAGGCATCCGATGAACTGGGCTGGGTGCCGGGATTCCGTCTTAGCGAATAAGAACGCTGACGGAATCACCGGAGTTCCACCAAGTGGCGGATCCTGGGCTGCCTTCGTTGTACGAGTGAAAGTGGTGGCTGGAAGCTCTGAAAAAATCCACCCCCTCCCCTGAAACATTCCTGGCCGGTTCTGTTTGCTACCTCGTAAATTGGAGGCATGAGTCTGTTTTCGGAGTGTGAGCTTTTCTTCGATGCGGCCGAGAGTCCGCCGTTGCCTTCCGATATCCCGGGGACCGGCGGTTCCGCCACCGCCGGCGCGCCGCCGGCCGCGCGGCGCCGCTTCCGTCATATTCCGCGCGATCAGCCGATGTTCGTGCTCGTGGACGTGGAGCGGATGCTCGACGAGTCGCATCCGGCGCGGGCCATCTGGGACTTCGTGGGCGGGCTCGATCTGAGCCGCTTCGAGGAGAAGGTGAGGGT
>JADYZL010000113.1 GCA_020853155.1 Bryobacterales bacterium | reverse complement strand
GTGTTCCGCTCGTTCATCGCCGCCGCCCGTTATGGTTTCTTAATTTTCAGATAATCAGCTACTCGACTCTGATACTCTACTAGATTCTACATCACGAGGATTCGGAGATGCACGATTACCGGTACGATTTCGCATCGGGAACACTCACAAAACCGGAATCCTCCGGATCCGCCGTAATTTCGCGAGGAATTGCGGCCGAAGAGAGGAGTTAGAGCGAATGCTAACACAGAATCCCTTCCACCCAGCGCTTCGATGGAGCATCGTAGTGGTTTTCTTCCTTGTGCTCGTGTTCCCCCCTGGGGAGGGGAAGGCGCAAACGGCGGCGCCGAAGCAGGCGGCCGCGGACGCTTCCGCAGCGGCCAAGCGTTCCCCTGTGGAGATCCATGGCAGCATCCGCTCCCGCCTCGAAATGTGGGATTGGTTCGGCGACAGGGAGGCTTCGAGCTACGCTTACTCCGGCAATCTGGTGAAACTGAGTTTCGCGCAGACGGGCAAGCACACGAACTGGAAGGTGGAACTGGCGGCCCCAATTCTGGCAGGCCTGCCGGACGACGCGCAGGTCCCCGGGGTGCAGGGCCAACTGGGCCTGGGCGCCTCCTACTATGCGGCGAACGACCGGAACCGGAGCGCGGCGATGATCTTTCCCAAACAGGCCTATCTCGAATTTCACCACTTGGGCGCGGGAGAACGGCACGGCATCAAGATTGGCCGCTTCGAATTTATCGACGGCACGGAACTCACGCCCAAGAACGCCACTCTGGCGGCGCTCAAGCGCACCCGCGTGAACCAGCGCATTCTCGGCGCCTTTGGCTGGAGCCACGTCGGGCGCAGTTTCGATGGCGCGCACTATAGTTGGAACGGCAAGGCGAGCAACGTGACCGTGATCGGGGCGACGCCCACGCGCGGCGTCTTCCAGGTGGACGGTTGGGGCTGGAATCGCGTGGCCTTCGCTTACGGAGCCTATTCCCACGCATTCGCGGCGAAAAAGAGCAACTCGGAACTGCGCGTATTCAGCATGTTCTACGACGACTTTCGGGAGGTGCTGAAAACCGATAATCGTCCGCTGGCCATCCGGCAGGGGGACCTCGATTCGATCAGGATCGCCAGCTTCGGCGGGCATTTCATCCACGCCGCGGAAACGTCTGCCGGTACACTTGATCTGCTTGGCTGGGGAGTGGCGCAAACCGGTAGCTGGGGACGCCAGGATCACCGCGCGGGCGCAGGCCTGCTGGAGGTTGGTTTTCAACCCAAGGGAATTCCCGCGCTGAAGCCCTGGCTGCGGGCCGGGTACTCCCGCACGACCGGCGACGATAATCCCACGGACGGCACGCACAACACCTTTTTCCAGTTGATGCCCACGCCGCGCCCATACGCGAAGTTTCCCTTCTATGACATGGTGAACAACGAAGATCGCTACGCCATTCTGACGCTCCGCCCGCATGCCCGGCTGAACGTGGTGAGCGAAATTCACGCCCTGCGGATGACCTCCGGCGGCGATCTGTGGTACTCGGGCGGCGGCGTCTTTCAACCGTGGACTTTCGGCTATGCCGGGCGCGCGGGCGGCGGCGCACGCAGCCTGGCCACACTGACGGACATCGGCGCGGTGATCACCGTGCACAAGCAGTTCTCGATCGAAGCGTATTACGGCTATGCCAACGGGAAGCGCGTGTTGTTCGAGATCTACCCGGATGGCAAAAACGGCTCCTTCGGGTTCCTCGAAGCAAACTATACGTTCTAACTGTGCGCTCCGGCCTCGCTTGGGGCGGACGGATTCGCGAGTCCATGGGGCTTCGCGCTAGCCTTAGACAATGGCAGTAGCATGCGGAGCCCGATGGGCCGGTGGACGGCGGTTGCGATTCTGGCGCGCGGTTGCGTGGATGCTCGTTGTGGCGTTTTCAACCGGAACCGCGCTGGCGCAGGTTGCGGCGGACGCTCCTTCGCCCTCGATTGTCAACTCTGTGTTCCCGCCCGACCGCAGCTATACGGTGCACCTTCGCTGGCCGGTCGGCGCCAGCCGCATGGGTCTTCCCCAACTGGAAGTGCTCACTCCCACGGGGGTGCGGCTGGTGCGGATCGACCCGGGCATTGTCTCGCCCTCCCTGCCACCGGCGGCGGAACTGCGTGTACGGCGTATGTCGCCCTTCGCGAAGAGCAGTGAGTGGAAACCGCTGTACGGGGAGCGCAACCACTATCCCGATGCATTCCGGGGAATGCTGGTGCAACTCGCTCCGCGCCGAGGCACGCTGCCGATCCTCGAGATCGAAGTGAGAGCGTACAACGAAGGGCTAGCCTGGCGATTGCAGTTCCCGCAAGGCGCCGTCACGAATTCCGTGCGCGTGGAGAGCGAAACCACCACCTACCGGTTTCCAGAGGGCACGATGGCCTGGAGCACACCTCGCGCGCAAGCCGAATACAAGCGAGTCCCCGTGGAAGACATAGACGAGGGCTGCGAACGGCCGTTGACGCTGGAGTTCCCGGGCGGCAATTTTGGCGCGCTGGCCGAGGCCGGGCTCGACGATTTCGCCCGCATGAAGTTTTCGCCCGCCGCGCCAAAGGATCGGGGTGAACCCGGCGTCCGGGCGGTGCTCGACAGTCCGGCGGAGATCTCCGTTCCGGGCGCGATGCCGTGGCGCGTCCTGTTTCTCGGGAGCAGCGCCGGGCAGTTGCTGGAACACAATTACCTGCTGCTTAATCTGAACGAACCGTCGAAGATCGCGGATACCTCCTGGATCAAGCCGGGCAAAGTGATGCGTGAGGTCACCTTATCAACTAAGGGCGGGAAGGCTCTGGTGGATCTCGCCGCGTTGCACAAGATCCAATTCATCGAATACGACGCTGGTTGGTATGGCCACGAATACGACGACGCGCAGGATGCGCGCACCGTCACGCCGGACCCGGACCGCACCGGGAAGATCCCGAATTGGGGCGGCCTGAAGCTCCAGGAAGTGATCGACTATGCGAAGTCGAAAGACGTGGGCGTCATCCTTTACGTCAACCGCCGCCATCTCGAAAAGCAATTGGACGAGTTGTTGCCGTTGTACAAGCGCTGGGGCGTGGCCGGTCTGAAGTATGGCTTCGTGAACGTAGGCAGCCAGCAATGGACGCGCTGGCTTCACGATGCGGTGCGGAAAGCTGCCGCGCATGAGCTGATGGTGGATGTTCACGATGAATACCGGCCTACCGGGCTCAGCCGCACCTGGCCCAACCTGATGACGCAGGAGGGCATCCTCGGCAACGAAGCGATGCCGGACGCCACGCACAACGTGACCCTGCCCTTCACACGCGGCTTGGCCGGGGCGGGGGACTATACGATCTGTTATTACTCGCCCCGTATTCGCACGACGCATCCGCACCAACTGGCGCTTGCGGTGATCATGTACAGCCCTTGGCAGTTCGTCTTTTGGTATG
>JADYZL010000112.1 GCA_020853155.1 Bryobacterales bacterium | reverse complement strand
GTCCTTCTCGGCCCTAGCCACTCTCAGGAGGCACCGAAGACCGTACTCTTCTTGCGCGCTGAGCTTCATGAGCAGGCTCCTTGAAGGGAGGATTTACTTCATCCCGGTACCAACTTATCATGATTGCGGAAGATAGGAAAGAGATTTTCATATATTCAGATCGAAAAGGAGGAAATCGTCCGATTTTGGCGGAAATCGGGCAGAGGTCTCCCCATTTGGGCCGTCGTCCGCCGCCTCGACCCCGCATTCCGCCCAGCCCCATATTGCCGGAAGAAGCCGGAAATGCTGGAAATCGGCGGCAAACCGTGGTATAGAAGAGTATTAGAGGTAATCAAACACCCCGCGCCAGCGGGCAGTCGTTACTTCCCCAGGACATCAGAGTGATCGGCGGGTGCATCAAATCGCCGCGTGTGAGCGAACACCGTTCGCGGCATGCCGCGCGTATGTCCGATTGTTAGATTGATCGCCGTTCCCATCGTTGTTTCCGATCTGAATTGCCTTCAAGACGACGATCCCAGCCTGGGAAACTGCCACCCTGCTTCAGGAGCCTTTCCGATTCATGGACGAAGACCGTAAATACCGACAGCAAGGATACCGTGATTCCGGATCGCCTTCGGATTCCTCCGAGCGTCGCGGCGACTCGCGTCCGCGCGCGCCCCGGCCGAAATTGCCGTTGGATGTAACAGGCCCTCGGCTGCCACGGCTCGTCGAAAGCGTAGCCGCCTCACGCTGCTTTAACTGCTCCTCGACGTTGCCGGGAAATACGGACTTTTCGGGATTGTGTCCGAAATGCGGCGCGGAGCTGCATTGCTGCAAGCAGTGCGCCTATTTTGAGCCGTCGGCCCGCATGCAATGCCGCAAACCGATCCTCGAACGGATTGCCGTGAAAGATAAGGCCAACGATTGCGAATTCTTCTCGCCGCGCGTGACGGTTGCGCGGGATGTGCGTCCCCCGGTCGTGGGAGCGCCTACGCTGCGCAATGGCAATGCAAATCACGAGCCTGCGCCGAAAAGCGCCAGCGATGCCCGCGCGGCCTTCGACAGTCTTTTTAAGAAATAGCCCGAAATTTGTGCCTCCAGGTTGGCGTGCGGCGGCGCCGCGGCTCGCGGCCGCAACCTCCCGCTACTGCTTGCGGAGCAGTTCTTGCGTGAGAATGGCCGCCCGTTCCGCGAGACTGTTGGCCAAGGCGGGGTCGGTGCGCCGCAATTGATCGGCGCGCGCCGCGAAACTGCGTGCTTCCTCGAGAACGCTGCGCTCGTTGGTTCCGAGCCGGCCCTCGCGGATGAGCGTGAAATTCTTCCGTGCCCGGTCGAGGTTCACGTTGATCTGTCCATCTAATTGACGCCGTTCCGCTTCGCTCAACATGGGTTTCAGAGCGGGCGCCCTCAAATCGTTGGCCTTCGCCGGGTCAGGTTCCACGGGTGCTTCCGGCTCCGGCGATTTCACACTCGTCGCGGCCGCCGGCCGTTTCGAAGGGCGTGGTTTCGCCACCGTGGGGGGCTCGGAGTTGGTGTCCTCACCGCCCGATTCCTGCTCTTCCGGCACGGCGGGATGCAGGGGCGGCACCACAACGCGCTCGTAACGTAGCGCCGTCTCTTCCGGGTCTTTCGTCGCGCGTGTACCTTCTTTCGAGTCCGCTTCCACCTGAGCGGGTAGCGAGGACTCTCCCGGAGCGGCGGAAGCCGGAATGGACGCCTTGGGCGGCCGCTTGGCGGAACATCCCGCCATCGCCAGCAGCAATGTTAGCGCGAGCCCCGTATACCAAATGCCTCTCATACCCGATCCTTCTTGGGTTCCGGGAACTGCTTCTCCGGCGCTGCCCTATACTCCGCGAAATGTCCGGCTTCGAGGGGACGTTCGCCGCCGCTCCCCGCCGTGCGCGAGCCCGCAAGCGGCAGCCGGATCCAGAACGTGCTTCCGTTGCCCGCTTCGCTTTCAAACCAGATCTCTCCGCCATGCAGTTGGACGATCTGGAAGGTCATCGCAAGTCCGATTCCCGTGCCTTTCCCCTTGGCTTTGGTGGTGAAATACAGTTGAAAGATCCGATTGCGAATTTCCTGAGGAATCCCGCAGCCGTCGTCGGATATCCTCAGCATACAATCATCCCGGTTGCGGATGAGTTCCAGTTGCAGGTTGCCCCCTTCGCTCATCGCATCCATGGCGTTCGATGTCAGGTTCAGCAATGCCTGTTTCAGTAAATCGCGATCTCCCCGGACGAAAACCGGCTCCGGAGGGCAAACGACATCGATGTGCATTCCCCGCGATTTCGCCTGCGGCTCGAACAAGCGGCCCGATTCGAGCGCCAGTTCGGAGAGGTTCAGGTTTTGAGGTTTCAGTTCCACGGGCCGGGTGAAGTCGAGGAAGGTGTTCACCACGCGGTTCAGCCGGGTGATTTCCGAAGCGATGATTTCGATCTCCTTCATCACCGCGGGTTCGTCCCGCGCGGACAGCGTCTTCAGGATCTCCAGGTGCAGATTCATCGCATTGAGCGGGTTCTTGATCTCATGCGCCACGCCGCTCGTGAGACGGCTGATTGCCGCAAGACGGGTCGAGACGTCGAGTTGGGTTTGCACCGCTGCCTGGGATTCGGCGTCGCGCAAGGTCACAAGCGTTCCCACCCGCTCCCACCCCTCGAACTGGTCCATCGGTTCCACGGTGGCAAACACCCGGATCGGGTTGAGTCCCGGCCGGTCGATCACCACCAGTTGATCGCGCGTTGGGGCCTTCAACGAAACGGCGCGCAGGATCATGGCCCCCAGTTTGGAGGAGGTCGGGAAGATCTCGTCGTATTTCTTTCCGATTAAATCGAATCGCCGCAGGTTGAGCAGCGGTTCCACGTTCTCCCCTGCGGAGATCAGGGAGTCGTTCGCGTCAAACAGAAGGATTGCCTTCTCCATGCGGGCCAGCAGTTGCCTCACGCTTTCCTGCATGCTGAGGGCGTCCTGACGCGCCCCGCGAATTTGTTGGCCTAACAGTTGCAGCTTGGAGGCAACGGCGTCGTACTCCTTGTAGCCGCTGCCGGATGGCGGCGGCAGCGCGGCCGGGGCATCCCCTTCCGCGATCCGGTCTATCGCCTGGCTCACTCTCGCCAATTGCCGTGTGGCCAGATTGGAGACGAAGATCGCCAGAACCACGGCCAGCGCGAACGAGACGAGCGAGAGCGGCAGCAGATAGCGCAATTGCTCCATCACCGCGTCGCGCAAGAGGAGGGAAGAGAGCACCACCCGGATCTTGAAGATCTCCGTGTCGCCGCTCGCCAGGCTGCGTTCAATCGCGATCTCTTCCGTCTCGTTGAAAATCGTGGCCATCCGCGAGAGGGAGTTCCGCGCCTGGAACTGATCGAGCAGCAGCACCGGTTGCGCCATGCGGCCCACCATCTGGGTATCGAGGATATTCGAGGTGACGATCACGCGCCCGGCATCGTCGAGAAGAACGATGCGGCTCAGCACGCGCGTGCCCGCGAACAACGATTCGAGCATGGATTGAATTTGAGAGTCGTGGCGCGCCGCCTGGTACCAGAACGCCTTCTGTTCCGCGATGGTCTGGGGAGGAGTCGCGGCGGCCTGGGCCAGCTCATTGAGGCGTTCCTGCAGAAACGTTTGCACCTGGTCCGCCACCGCCGCCGCCCTCTCCGCGGAATTCTGCTGGCGGAGTTCCATGATGCTGTAGACGTGCATCATCGAGTAGAGCAGCACCAGCCCCAGGTTCAGCAGGATGATCGAGAGTTGCAGCTTGGCCTTTAGCGACATCGATGCTCCTCGCTCTCTCCGTATCCCTTGCCAGCCGGCATGGCCCGGCGCTTCGCGTTCACTCCCCAGTGGATGCTTCGTATTCCTTTAACTTGTTGTGCAGGGTTTTCAGGCTGATCCCGAGCATCTCCGCCGCGCGCGTCTTGTTGTTCTTCGTATGCTCCAGCGTCTTGAAAATCATTGCCCGCTCGGCATCGGCGACGGTGCTGCCGACGGTGATGGTGACGCTCATCGGGTCTTCCTCGCGGGTGCTGGAGGGTCGTCTCGATTGCGGATGCACGGTCGCCGGCAGATGCATCAGCCGGATATTGCCCTCTCCCGCCAGGATCACCGCCCGTTCCAGGACATTACGAAGTTCCCGGACATTTCCCGGCCAGTCATACGCCAGGAACGATTCCGCCACTTCGGTCTCGACCCCGGCAACTTTGCATGCATGCTTGGCGTTCAATTGCCGGAGGAGGCCCTCCGTGAGCAGCGGCAGGTCGCTCTTGCGCTCTCGCAAGGCCGGCAGGTGCAGATGGAATACATTCAGACGGTAGAAGAGGTCTTCCCGCAGTTTGCCGTCCTGGATCGCGGCTTCGGGCAGCCGGTTGGTGGAGGCAAGCACGCGCACATTCACGTCCATTTCCTGCTTTCCCCCGAGCCTCCTCACGCGGGAATCCTCAAGCACCCGGAGCAGCTTCGCCTGCGTGTTGATCGGCATTTCCCCCAATTCATCCAGAAGGATGGTGCCCTGCTCGGCCAGTTCAAAGCACCCTGCCCGCCGCTCCACCGCGCCCGTGAACGCTCCCTTTTCGTGCCCGAAAAGCTCGCTCTCGATCAGCGTTTCCGGAAGCGCGGCGCAATTGATTGCAACGAATGGCCCCTCGCGCCGTGAGCTGTATTGGTGAATCGCGCGTGCGGCCAGTTCCTTGCCGGTCCCGGATTCGCCCGTAATCAGCACGGAAGCACGGCTGGGCGCGACCTGCTGGATAAGGGAGAACACCTGCTGCATGGAAGGCGATTGGCCCACCAAATCTCCCAATACCCCTTGGTAACTGAGCGCGCGGCGCAGCCTTTCCCGTTCCCCCGCCAGGTTGCTTTGCGCGGCTGCCCTTTCAAGCAGCACCTTGAGTACGGAGGGTTGAATGGGTTTTTCGAGAAACCAGAATGCCCCCAGGTCGTGAATCGTGCTCACCGCGGTTTCAATGTTGCCGAATGCCGTGGTCACGATCGCGGGGATCTGCATGCCCTGTTCCTGCATGCCGTTCAGGAGCGCCATCCCATCCATGCGCGGCATCATGAGGTCCGTGATCAGTACATCCGCGGGGAAGCGCCCGAGCTTCTCGAGTGCCTCCTGGCCGTCGCTCGCGGTCTCCGTTCGATAGCCCCACGCCGTGATCATCGCATCCAGACCGTTCCGCTGATTCTCCTCATCGTCGGCGATCAGGACGTTGGCGATTGGCGACTTCCCTGTACTGCTCATCAACGTAATTCTATCGGAAACAACCGGCCAGCCCTTGCTCATCTATAATTTAGGCACGGGTATTCCGCGTTCGCGGCTCACTTGTAACAATTGCGCGCCGCATATTCGAATGCGGCGAAATTTACCCGGCTGGCGCGTGGCTCTTCACCCAAGTGCTTGATTTCAGAGGCGCCGCGCTTTGGCGACACACTTGCTACTGGAACGAGTAACCTCCGTGGGATGGAATTGCCACCCGCATGCCGGCGAAAGATCGCCGATGACTCAATTGGAAGGATTATAAAACCCTATGAAGAACTTGCACCGCCCTCTCTTGATTTCGAGCTTCCTGCTCCTGGCTCTGTTCGCTGTCTCTTGCACGAAGACGGAGAGCCCGGCTCCCGCGGCGGAAAACGTGGCGGCGCCGGCGCCTGAAGCCACGGCGCCCGGCGCGGAGACGCCAGCCCCGGCGCCCCCCGCGAGTTCCTCTGTCGCTCCAGCGCCCGCTACTACTCGTCCCAATTCGAATGCCACCGCTTCCGCGCCTGCCCGCGCGAACTCGGCACAGAACCACCAGGAGCACGCGAACACCGCCGCCTCCAACGGCTGGGGAGATAAGCCGGCTTCGAGTCCTCATGTCGCCACTGCCCCGGCGGCGCCGGTTGTGAAGACGTATACGTTGCCGAGCGGCAGCACCATCCGGGTGCAAACCACGTCCACGCTTTCGACGAAAACCGTGCAGCAGGGCGCCACGTTCGCCGGATCCCTCTCGGAACCGCTTACCGTGGATGGGAAAGTCATCGCGGCGCGTGGGGCCGACGTCGTGGGCCGCGTCGTAGAGTCGGATGATGGCGGCCGCATCAAAGGAAAAGCGTTTCTTGAAGTGTCCCTCACCTCCCTGGAACTCGTGAACGGAGATCGGGTCTCCATCCAGACTTCCACCTTCGGCCAGGAAGCCAAATCCACCAAGAAGAAGGACGCTGCGAAGGTAGGTATCGCCAGCGGGATTGGCGCCGCCATCGGAGCGATCGCCGGCGGTGGGAAGGGTGCGGCGATCGGAGCGGGTGTCGGCGCGGGCGCTGGCACGGGCGCCGTGCTCGCCACCAAGGGAGAGGCTGCCGTCATTCCGGCGGAATCCGTCATCAATTTCCGGACGGAGTCTCCCATTTCCGTGAAGTTGAAGTAGTTCCGTTACCTTCGTATTTCGTTCGCAATCAAAGAGCGCGGCTTCGCACGGCCGCGCTCTTTGCCGTCTGGAGCCTTTCCACCAACGCCCGGGGGCGCGCCTTCGATACACTGAGGAATCGCGGCCCGCGCAATCGTTCCTCGGGGAATTAGCGCCCCGATCAACCGGCGGGCTCTGCCCGTAGCCCGGGCTTCGACAGGAGCACAGCATGAAATACGGTCTCAATATCCGCCCGGACGGCGCGCTCGACTTTCTTTCGCTTGGCGCGCTGGTCCACCGTCTCGACCCCGGTATCATCCCATTTCGTAAGGCAACCGAGTGCCAGATTCACGTGAGCGGCGGCGAGTTTAACGTCGCGGCGAATCTGTCCGATTGCTTCGGCCTTGCGACGGGCGTCGCCACCGCCATGGTGGATTATCCCATCGGCCAGCTCATCGCCGAACGGGTCCGGGCGATGGGCGTGAAGCCTTTCTATAAGCACTTTGCGCACGACGGCGTACATGGCCCCAACATGGCCACCGTTTACAGTGATCGCGGCCACGGCGTCCGCGGGCCTGTCGTCTTCTACAATCGCTCGAACGAAGCCGCGCAGCGCCTCAAACCGGGGGATTTCGATTGGGCCTCCATCTTCGCCCAAGGCGTCCGCTGGTTCCACAGTGGCGGCATCTTTGCCGCGCTTTCGGAAACCACAGCCGATGTGATCGTCGAAGCCATGAAAGCAGCCAAGGCCGCGGGCGCAACCACTTCCTTCGACCTCAACTACCGCGAAAAGCTATGGAACATTGTCGGCGGCCACGAACGCGGCGTCGCGCAGATTAAGCGCATCGTCGATTACGTGGACGTGCTGGTGGGCAATGAGGAAGACCTGCAACTGGGTCTTGGCATTCCCGGCCCCGAGGTAGCCGCGAAATCGAAGCTCGACCCCAGTGCCTTCTTTGGCATGATCGGCAACGTGAAGGCTAAGTTCCCGAATATCAAAGTGGTGGCCACCACCCTCCGCGAAGTGCATTCCACCAACCGGCATAGCTGGGGCGCGGTGGCCTGGGTGGATGGGAACACCTATATCTCGCCCACGGCGGAACTGGATGTCTTTTGCCGCATCGGCGGCGGCGACGGTTTCGCTTCTGGATTCATCTACGGCCTGCTGAGCGGGGAAGAGCCGGAGAACGCATTGAAACTCGGCTGGGCGCACGGCGCGTTGCTCACCACCTTCCCGGGCGACACAACCATGGCCACGGTAGACCAGGTGCGTGCCTTTGCCAAAGGCGGCTCCGCCCGCGTGCAGCGCTAATCCTTCGCAATCGAGCCCATCCCTCCATGCCCGCTCCTGCTTTCCAGGGGCGGGCATGCTCTTATCCGCGCCCCAGAAAAAGCCCCACCAGCCAGAATGCGCCCTGATAGCTGGCCGAAGACATCCAGCTCCCCAGAGGGGTAAAGGCCATCGCCAGAATGAGAATCATCAATCCCATGCGGGCGAGTTCCTGAAACACCACCGCCGGTACATTGAACGCCAGCAGGATCTTGGAACCATCGAGCGGCGGCACGGGCATCAGGTTGAAGATCGCCAGGAAGAGAGTGAGGTAAGTCGCCCGCCCGCAGAACGAAGCCACTTCCTGATTCGTGCCCAGCAGAAGCGCCGTTCCCGCCGCGAACGGAATTGCGAGCAGCACGTTCATCGCCGGCCCCGCCAGAGCCACTTTCAGCAAACCGTGCCTGCCCCCCCGGAGCTTCGATGTGTTCGTCATCACCGGGCGCCCCCAACCGATCAGGCCCCCTCCCATCAGGGAGAAGATGGCGGGACGAATCACCGTCCCCAGCCAGTCAATGTGCTGCAAGGGGTTAAGGGTCACGCGACCTTGCATCACCGGTGTATCGTCTCCCAAGTACTTCGCCACCCAGGCATGGGCGAATTCGTGGGGAGCCACCAGGATCACGAAAAGCAATACGGTAAGCGTTGCGTTGATGAGCGAATTTGCGTCCAATGCAGGCATAATTGGGTTCTTAACCAGCTAAACACACCTCGACGCACTTCCGTTGAAACGCCCCGTGCCGGCATGTTTCCGGGCATCTTGGAAACAATTCACGGTATGTGGTTTCTAAACAGGTGTAGATCGTCCTTTCGATGAGACGCTTGCCGTTTACGGGTGCTCCCCCTCCCGTGAACGGCCAGGCGGCTCACGACGGTTAGCTCCATGTTCATCCTTCCTCCATGCGCGCGGGCGTTGCTGGCTGGCGCCGCCCGCGCGCCGTTGCGAGGGTGGCCTCCGCGTTCCTCAATCCGCATGCCTCCCGGGTGTGGTAAATTGAGAGAGTTGCGGTGGATGTAGCTCAGTTGGTAGAGCTCCAGATTGTGGTTCTGGCTGTCGCGGGTTCGAGCCCCGTCATCCACCCCATCCCTTCTTCGTCCGGCACCTCGCGGACGGCTTCATTTGGCTCCCCTCCTTGCGCGCAGTTCCCTGTTTCATGAATTCTCCCGCGCGGTCGATCCCCGTGATCCGCTACCCTGGATGAGGGGCGGACGACACCCCAGATCATGCGCTTTCCCGGTTCGTACTTCCTGCAAAATCTGGTAGCCCGCCGGGAGCTGCTGTACCAACTGGTGCGGCGGGATTTCGATAAGCGCTATGTCGGTTCCTTCGGCGGCTGGTTGTGGGGCGTCATTCAGCCGTTGGTGCTGCTGGCAAGCTGGGTCTTCGTCTTCCAGATTTGCTTCCGCGTCCAGCCGCAAGGCGAACTCGCCCGCAACTACCCGCTCTATCTGTTCAGCGCGCAACTTCCCTGGACCCTCTTCTCGGATTCTCTCAGCCGCTCCGCCTCGTCCTTTGTCGACAACCGCAATTTCATCACCAAAACGGTCTTTCCGGTGGAATCCATCCCGCTTTCAATCTTTCTCTCATCCTGCGTGCAGCATTTTCTGGGAATGATCGTGCTCATCGGCGCCACCGCCATCTGGGAACGCCACGTGAGCGTCTACCTGCCGCTCCTCGTGCCTGCCGTTTTCTTGTTGGCGCTCTTCTCCGTGGGGCTCAGTTGGATCGTCGCCAGTCTGCACGTCTATCTGCGGGACGTATCCCAGCTTGTCGGCGTGCTGCTCACCTTCTGGTTCTGGTTTACTCCCATCTTCATTGAGGAGCGCATGGTTCCCGAATCGCTCCGTTTCATCCTCGTCCTCAATCCGATGGCCTACTTCGTGGGGATCTACCGGCAGTGCGTCCTCGGTTCGAGCCCGCCCGCGTTCAACGATTTCCTGGTTGCCGCCGCCTTCTCTCTGGCCGTCTTCGTTGCGGGTGGCTTCGTGTTTCGCCGCCTGCGCCGCGGTTTTGCCGACGTGCTATAGAATAAGGAACACGCCGCCCGTGCCAGGTTGCATCGGGCTTCCTGTTGACGAACCGCCACCGTATTTCCGCTGCCGCTCCAGACGGCCATTGCACGCGCCGCCAATGGCTCAGCTTCGCCACAGCATCGGCCTTCTGCCTCCATTCCTGCGCCCGAAGGATGCCGCGCATCGTGTATGCCGGCTCGGGCAGCCCTGGGGATGCGCCTGTTGATGCCATTACACAGGCGGTTCGCGAAGGCCTCGCGAAAACTGATCTCGAGCTGCAAGTCCACTATCTGAACGGAGATCGCGATCCCGCTGCATTGCCGCAAGCCGGCGAGAGCATAGTAGGGGCCATCCGTGCGTTCCAGCCCGACGCCGTACTCGTTCATGGTGACGCCGCGATGCGTTACCTCGTCGTGCCCTACCTTCGCGCCGGGCCCACCCCCGTCCTGTTCTCCGGCATCAAGTGGACGGCGGACCCGTACGAAGTCCCCAACCGGTATGTCGCGGGCATGCTCGAAGTGCCGCCCGTCGAAGACACCATCGAACTCGTGAAGAAGCACAATCCGGGCATCCGGAATCTCTTCATCCTCTCCGAAGACACGCCCCGCGAGCGGGGGCGTCGCCGTTTCCTCGACCCCATTTACTGGAAGACCGGCCTCTCCACCACCTACGGCCTCGTCTCCGACTTTGAGCATTGGAAGAGGGCGTTCCTCTGGGCCAACCGCAACGCCGACGTAGTGTTTT
>JADYZL010000111.1 GCA_020853155.1 Bryobacterales bacterium | reverse complement strand
TGGGCGAACGTTGCGCTGGAGCCTCCCGCATACCCCTGATGCACGACGGAAAACGCGAATCCTCCCGCGCCCGGCGGATTGTTCGCGAGGACGTACGCCATCCCCACGGTGAACGAACCCGACCCAGTCGGCGGGCTTACCCACAAGCTCACCATGTCGGCCGCGTATTGGTCGCGAAGCGCATGCACCTGGTCAAGAAAGCCGTCCGAGGCGTTCCGGAGCGCACTTAGCGTTGAGGAATAGCTCATCGTTGAGGCGGTATCGTCCCAACTCACCTCCACGGCGTGAGCGAGGCGAAACTGCATGTTGACGGCGCTCGCCTCAAAGGCTGCGTTCGTTTCCGCGATTACCTGGTTGATGTGGGCCAGCATTCCCGCAGCGTCTCCCCGGGCTTGCCGGGCGCGTTCGGTGTAGGCAACGAGAATGTCGACGACGGGGGCATCGCCCGCCGCGCGAATCGGGACCAAGTTCTCATCGGCGATCGCCTTGGGCGCATTCCGTGGGACTGCGAGCGTTCCTTCGCCCAGCAGAGCCCCCTCCTCCGGCATTACGGCATCGGTACCGGGCACTCCAAACCCGTGGAAGCGCACCTGCCGGATCTCCCCGGCGCCAGAGCCGGGAACGAAGACTTCGTAAAACTCCCCACTCGCCAACCGCACCGAGCCGCTCAATGCGCCGAGGTAGCGCGTAATGATTGCGGTTCCGTCCCCATCACCGATTCGCCCGCGCGCGGTCTCGCCGATGCCATCGGAGGTGGCGATGAGCGAATCCGCATGAAAGGTCAGGATCGTGTCGGGGAACAAATTCAGCGTCAGCGTCTCACCGGAAGAGAGTTCCCTAGCCGGTATCTGCCGCCTCGCGGCGGAATGGCCGAGGGCGGATCGCCAGGCGTCCAAGGAAAACGAGGCCGGGCGGCTCCGTAGGGTCTCCACGGGATCGCCGGGCACAGCCTCCACGCGTGCCGCGTTCGGCTCCCCTGGGCGCGGGTTCACAAACAGGCGAGGAGCCTGCTGCGCCACGGCGGAGAGGGCCAACGTCAGCCAGACGATCGCGGCGAGCCCCCGCTTTCGGGAACACGCGTTCAGTACTTCGGCAGCGGGAAGTCGCTTCTTCAAGTCCATGCGGCACTTCTACGGAAGGGGAATTCTCCAAGGGGAGACGCCCCGGAGTTCAGGCGAGGAGGCGATAGCGGCTGCTGGGAAACGCGCTGCTACGCAATCGCCAAGAAAACAGCTTTGCACTTTCCGCCAAGAAACGCCAGTGTCCGCCTGTAAACTCTCACGCCGCGTTCAGGCATCCTTCGCCTGATCCACAGGGGCTTGCACCTCCTCTTCGAAAGCCGCCTCCCTCCAATAGCGCGCCGCCCATTCCGCACCGGCCAGCACAATCATGGATGCCAGGAAGCTCCACAAGATAATCGCAGCGGAATTGAAGAAGGGGCCATACTCTCGGGTCAGCTTCACGCGAAGCAGGGGCCAGACGAGCATATTGACGTACTTCGCCGCCTCCAACGTCAGCGCCACCCAGAACGCCGGCAGAAACACCATCCGCGCCGGCACTTTGCGATTGGGCAGCAACCAATAGATAAAGAACAAGAGCAGCACGGTGATCGGGAAGGCCGCCATTTTCAGGATCAGCCCTCCGGCGAAATCCACCAGCGGGGGCGGAATGGGCAGACCCAGATTGGTGAGCCATTGCAGATTCAGGGTGGTGAGAATGATCGAAAGCATTGCGAGCGAGCCGCAGAGAAAGATCATCCCCATGCTGAGGATCTGGTTCTTCAGGTAAGAGCGATTTGTGGTTACCCCCCAAACCCGGTTTAGCGCTACTTCGAGCGGTTCAAAGATCCCGTTCGCCACGAACATCAGAAGCACCAAACTGCCCACCTGCACCTTGCCTCGCGACAGGATCGAGAAGCGCAAGTTACGCGCGACGAAGTCTCCCACACTCTCAGGAAAGTACTGGCCCAACGCGAAATAGACCGCGTCCGCGGCCTCCCGCCAGTGCAGAACATTCTGAAAAAACGACACCATCACGATCAGGAACGGAAAGAAGGAAAGCAGCACGTTTGCCGCAATCGAGAATCCGTAGACATGCACCTCCGTCTCCATCCAGTAACGAACCGTGGGAGCGAAATAACTGATCACCCCGCCGGGACGCGCGGTCTGAATGGGATTAAACATCGTTGAGGCAGCCGTCGAAGCGGCTGGAAGTGGGGGTGAGCAAGCTGCCGGAGGCGCCGGCGCGGGATCGGCGGGCCGCGGAGGCGCCGGGGGCGCTGGCTCTGGGCGGGCAGATCCTGAAAAATCCGGCTTGGGGCTGGGAGGTGGCGACGGCATACGGGCGGCGGGCCAGGGAAACTCAACAATGGAATCCGGGCGGCGCTTCCATTGTCGCAAGCCCCGAAGGGATCGCGGGAGAGTTCGCTGGAACGCGAAAGTCGCCGGAAACAAGTGGCACGCTCAATCTTCGCCCTCCAGTTCCTCCCATTTCTTCTTGTGCTTTGCTTTTTTCGCCGCTTTTGGCTCCTCCTCCACTCTCGACGGAGGCACAGCCCCCACGCGCTCCCGGGCGAGGCGCTTTATTTCCTTGGTTGCATCGAACTTCCCTGGCTTCTTGGCCGGCATTGCTCCTCCCAGATTCTCGGCATAAGCCGCCACCGGACGTGGCCGCTATTTGGGATCATAGCGTTGATGCATGTCACCGAGATCGAAACCCCCGCGATTGCCGTCGACCTGGATGTGTTCGAACGAAATCTGGCGCGCGCCGCCGATTACGCCAAGGCGCATCAACTCCGCTTGCGTCCGCACACCAAGACGCACAAGAGTTCCGTGATCGCGCGGATGCAACTGGAACTTGGCGCCGCGGGCCTCACGGTTGCTAAGGTGGGTGAAGCGGAAGTGATGCTGCGCGCCGAACCCGCGGATCTCCTGGTGGCCTATCCCGTGATTGGCGAGCGCAAACTGCGCCGGTTGCTTGAAGTGGCCCGCCACGCCCAGGTGACGGTGGCTCTCGACAGCCTGGAAGCCGCACAGGGCCTCTCGGATGCCGCCGCGAAGGCAGGCATGGAGATTGGCGTGCTCGTCGAAGAAGACGTTGGCCTTGGCCGCGTCGGCCTCACCGATTCCCATCAACTGGTGACCTTGGCGACTTCCATCGCGAAACTGCCGGCGCTTCGCCTCCGCGGCTTCAATTTCTATCCGGGCCAAGTCAAAGCGATCGATGCGGATGGGTTGGCGAAATTCCATGCCGTGAACGCCGCCCTTGAAGAGACGGCAACGCTTTGGCGGGCGGCCGGCTTGCCTCTCGAAGTGATTAGCGGCGGTTCCACCCCCACTTTGTTTCATTCCCACGAGTTGCCGCTGATGAATGAAATACGTCCGGGCACCTATGTGTTCAACGACCGCAATACCATCGAGAGCGGCGCCGCGACGCTCGCGGATTGCGCGGCGCATGTGCTGGTGACGGTGGTCAGCACCAGCCGCGCTTCCGGCATGATTGTCGATGGAGGTTCGAAGACGTTTTCTTCCGACCGCCTTTCCACCGGCGGCGAGGTCACCTTCGGATTGCTTCGGGAGGCCCCGGAAGCGAAGTTCGTCAAGATGAACGAAGAGCACGGCTACATCGATCTTCCCGCCGCATCGCGCCATTTCCGTATCGGGGATCGTGTGCGTATTCTTCCGAACCATATCTGTGTGGCGGTGAACCTGCACGAACGCGTCTATGGCATTCGCGGAGATGAGGTGGAACAGATCTGGGAGATTGAAGCACGCGGAAAACTCCAGTAGGCCGCATCGCCACCGCCATCGCGCGAACTCCTCGAAGATCTCGTTTTCCACGGGACTTGCAACCATTCTCCGATCGGTGAAGAAGAGATCAAACATTCTTCTTCGCCATCATGTCTAATGGTGTTGAGGAAGGAACACGCGATTATGACTACAAAATCCAAGACCCACCTGGAAGAAATTGCGATCGGAATGAGCGCAAGGGACCGGGAAACGATGGTGGATTCGCTGAACGGCCTGCTCGCGGATCTTACCGTGCTCTACATCAAGGCCCGCAACTATCACTGGAACGTGGAAGGCGCGCATTTCTTTTCGCTCCACGCGGAGTTCGAGAGGCTCTATACGGAATTGTCAAATGACATTGACTCGGTAGCCGAACGGGCGCGCTCGCTCGGAGGCATCGCGGCCGGTTCGATGGCTCAATACATTGAACTGGCTACCCTGAAGGAGGCAACCGGAACCCCGCTCGCGACGGCAATGGTTGCTGAACTCGGGGATGACTTTGAGCGAGTCATCGCCAGCCTGCGGAAAAAGATCATGGAAGCGGACGATTCTCATGATTTCGGGACGGCGGATTTCTTCACCGGCCTCATGGAGAAGTACGAAAAGACAGCTTGGATGCTCCGCTCTTACGTGCGCTAACCGGCTTGACGCGCGACCTGGTCACGCTCCCTGGTTGCGCGGCTGAAGCGCTTGGGGCTTTGCCTCAAGCGCTTCAGCCAGCGCGGGGAGCAACGGCAGGGAGCGCACCCAAACTCCGGTGGCGCGATGAATTGCCGCGGCGATCGCTGGCGCCACCACCGTATTCGGGGATTCACCCGCCCCCGCGGCGGGGATCTCCCGGCGGTCAATCAACTCCACCTCAACGCGGGGCGCATCGCTAAAACGCGGCACGCGGTATTGGGTTAAGCGGCGTGTGCGCAGGCGAGTTTCATCCCACAGGATGCGCTCATACAACGCAGGCCCGGTGGCCTGGATCACATTCCCGGTGATCTGATTCCGCAAATTGTCCGGGTTGAGCACTGCGCCGGGGTCAAACACCATCAGCGCCCGCAAGACCTTCACTTCTCTCCCGCCCGCCTTCACTTCGACAAAAAACGCGAGGCGCGCGTCTTTCTCGATCGTGCAGGCCATCCCCCGCGCCACCCCCAACCTCGATGCGCTCTTGCCCCAACCGAATCGCTCAGCGCCTCTCGCAATGGCTTCCTTCAGCCGGGCATCGCCGATATGGCGCAACCGGAAGGCAATGGAATCTTCTCTCAACTCCGCCGCCCACTCCTCCATGTGGAGTTCTCTCGCAAACGTGTTGGCCACCGCCGCAAGCGCGCGATAGGAGCCTTGCCGCAACGGCGAACTCGCCGGATGATATCCGAGATAGTAGTTCGGGAATTCGTAAGGAATGGGAAGACCCGAGGCGCCGGAATTATAGTTGTGGAAATCGAAGGCCTGGATCTGGCCCTTCAGATCCGCTCCGGAACGCACTTCGACCAGAGCGGCGGGGCGAAAATAATTCGCTTGAAACTCATCGTCTCGGCTCCAGCAGAGCTTCACGGGCTTCCCCGCTTCGCGCGCCAGCCGCGCGGCCTCCACCGCCACTACGCCCCCTTGCTTCCCCCCGAAGGCGGAACCCGTATCGGAGGCGATCACTCTCACGTTCTCCTCCGGGATGCCGAACGTCTTTGCGAGGAGTTCCATCGTCAGGAACGGCGCCTGGCACCCGTAGTGGACCGTAAGCCGGTCCCCATCCCAAGCCGCGATCGCCGACGACGTCTCCAGCGGCACGTGCGCGACGTACGCCGTGGTGTAGATGGCGCTTAGTTTCCGCGGCGCGGCGAAATAGCCGTTATAAGCATCCCCTTTTTCGAGCAGCGCCGGGTAACGCGCGCCCTTCACGAAAACCGGAGCCTTTGCCGTTTCCTTAAAGTGCTCTGCAAGTTTCGCTTCCGGTACAAGCATGGAGGCATCCCAGACGACGCCCAGGCTCTGGGCCGCGGCGCGGGCGGTGAAGGCATCGGGCGCAACCACGCCGAGAAAGTCTCCGTCGTGCACCAACTGCACGTTCGCCGGAAGCCGGTCCGCACCCCTGACGCGCTCGATCTTCGCCCGGTAGTGCGGGCCGCGCACCATCGCGCCATACAGCATGCCCGGCAATTGCAAGTCACTCGCATAGACGGGAGCGCCGGTGACGATCTCCCTTCCTCGCACGGGAGGCGCCGATTGTCCCAGCGCCTTCCATTCGCGCGGCGCCACCATCGCACGCTCTCCGGTGGGAGCAAGGGGGTTCTCCCGCGCGAGTTTCGCCGCTTCGAAGATCGTCATTCGCTGCCCGGCTGACCCCAGCACGAACCCATTTTCGAGCCGCAAATCGGAGAAGTTCGCGCTCCATGCCCTTGCCGCCGCCGCAACGAAAAGCGCGCGGGCGAGTGCCGCCGCCGCCCGCACAACCGGCACGGTTTGAGGCGAGGTGAGGCTGGCCCAGGTGCCGCCGTCGTCCGGCACGCGCCCGGTGTCCCCCATGACAAGGCTCACCTGCGCGAAGGGCACGAAAAACTCCTCGGCCACCGCCTGGCTCAGCAGCGTGCGCGAGCCTTGGCCGAGTTCCACCTTCCCTGTGAATCCGGTAATTCTTCCGGACTCCTCGAATAGGAAACGCGAGGAGATCTCCTCCGGGAGCGGGGCCCCGCCGACTTTCCGCTCCTGGGCGCGCAGAGGCAAACAAACCGTCAGCAAAATGCCCGCACCCGCCGACTGCCAGAACGACCGGCGGCTGAGGAGGAACTCGTAACGCGGTGTTTCGAAATGCTCAAAGCGCTCTGGCGCGATGCTCTCCGGGTCAAACTCCGTGCGCCGGCGATATGCCCGCTTTGCTTTCGCCAAGTGTGGTTCCGCTTCCGGATGAAACGCGCGATCCTTAGCCATGGCGCGGCCCTTCCCCGTCGGCGGATTCAGCCCGCATAGTCCGTGCCGCCGCCTGCACCGCTTCCACAATCCGAGGGTATGTGCCGCAACGGCAGATATGCCCTTCCAACCGCTCCTCAATCTGCTGCGGCGTGGGGCTGGGAAGCTCCGCGAGCAGCGCTTTCGAGGCCATGATCATCCCCGGCGTACAGTAACCGCACTGGAAGGCCACATGGCTCAAGAACGCTTCTTGCAACGGATGCAATTTCGTGGGTGTCGCGAGCGACTCGATGGTCTCCACCGGCTGTTCGCCCAATTGCTCCACGGTCATCATGCAGGATTGCACGGGCTTCCCCGCCACCAGCACCGTACACGCGCCGCACTGGCCTTCCCCGCAACCGTACTTCGTGCCCGTCAACTGGAGTGCGTCGCGGAGCACATCGAGCAGGGGCGTCTGCGCGGGGGCATCCACTTCCCGCCTGCCGCCATTGATGTTCAACGCAAAGACCGGCATATACAAAAGGGGCGCAGACTCCATGCTAGGCGGCTTCGCCACCCGAGGCAAGGGCGTCCGCGCCCCGAAGTTTGGCCGTGCCCGCTAAAAGAGGCTGTAGGCCACGGTGAGGCCGGCCATCACGATCGCCACCATGCTCATGAGCTTGATGAGGATGTTGAGGCTGGGGCCCGCGGTATCCTTGAACGGGTCGCCCACCGTATCGCCGATGACTGCTGCTTTGTGGGCCGGCGAACCCTTGCCGCCCTTATTCCCTTCTTCGATGTACTTCTTCGCGTTATCCCAGGCGCCGCCGGAATTGGCTAGAAAGATTGCCAGTACGAATCCCGCGGAGAGCCCACCGATCAGCAGGCCGAAAACGCCCGCCACGCCCAGCACCAACCCGACAATGATCGGCGTGGCGATGGCGATCGTCGAGGGAACGATCATCTCCCGCTGCGCGCCCCGCGTCGAGATCTCGATGCAGCGCGCGTAGTCCGGCTCCTCCGTTCCCTTCATGATGCCGGGGGATGCCGCGAACTGGCGCCGGACCTCATCCACCATCGAACCGGCCGCCCGGCCCACCGCCTGAATGGTGAGGCCGCAGAAAACGAAGGCCAGCATGGAGCCGATGAAGATCCCCAGCAACACCAGCGGGTTCATCAGGTTGATGTTGTAGAAATCGACGAAATCGAGCAGGGACGCTTTGGCCGTTGCCACTGTCGAGTGGTCTAGCACCAGTTCATTGGTTCCCATGCGCATCAGACCGATACGCAGTTCTTCGATGTAGGAACTCAAAAGAGCCAGCGCCGTGAGGGCCGCCGAACCGATGGCGAATCCTTTCCCGGTCGCGGCAGTCGTATTTCCGAGAGAGTCCAGCGCGTCCGTCCGTTGCCGGACTTGCGGCGGAAGTCCGCTCATTTCCGCGTTCCCACCCGCGTTATCGGCGATGGGGCCGTAAGCGTCGGTGGCCAGTGTAATGCCCAGTGTGGAGAGCATGCCTACTGCCGCGATCCCGATTCCATATAGACCCATGTTGAGGTTCTTCACGTCAAAACCCGACGCGCAGAGAAATGCGAAGAGCGTGCCGACCACCACGGCCATCACCGGGATCGCGGTGGATAGCATGCCAGTGCCAATTCCCGAAATGATTAGCGTGGCAGGGCCGGTTTCCGCGTGGTGCGCGATGCCCATCGTGGGCTTGTGGCCCTGCGAGGTGTAGTATTCCGTCGCTTTCCCGATGACCACGCCCGTGAGCAACCCGACTACCATGGAGCCCCAGACGCCGATCGCATTGGGGATCGTCAGAAACCGCATGATGAAGAACGAGCAGATAATGATGAGGATTGTGCTCGCGTTCAGGCCGCGGCCCAACGCATCAAGTAGGTTGCGCTGCGATGCGTCCTCTTTGGTGCGAACGAGATAGACGCCGACGATCGAAAGAATCGTGCCCACGGCGGCGATCACCATCGGAGCAATCACCGCGTTAAGCTGAACGGCGGGATTATCCACGAACGCCGCGGCGCCCAAGGCCGCAGTCGCGAGAATCGCGCCGCAGTAGGACTCGTAAAGGTCCGCGCCCATCCCGGCCACATCGCCCACGTTATCGCCCACGTTATCCGCGATCGTCGCCGGGTTGCGCGGATCGTCTTCCGGAATGCCGGCTTCCACTTTGCCCACGAGATCGGCGCCCACATCGGCCGCCTTCGTATAGATTCCGCCGCCCACGCGGGCAAACAGCGCCTGCGTCGAAGCGCCCATTCCGAAGGTGAGCATCGTCGTAGTGATCACCAGCAGGTTGTGCCCATCCCCCGCGTCCGGTGGATAGAAATAGGAAAGCACCATGAACCATACAGAAATATCCAGCAGGCCGAGACCCACCACCACCAGCCCCATCACGGCGCCGCTGCGGAAGGCCACTGAAAGGCCTTCATTCAGGGACTTCGACGCCGCATGCGCCGTGCGGGCGGAAGCGTACGTAGCCGTCTTCATGCCGAAGAACCCGGCCAAACCGGAAAAGAAACCGCCCGTCAGGAACGCGAACGGAACCCAGGGGTTCTGGACATCCAATACGAAAGCCATGAAGGCCAGCAACAGGGTTAGCGCCACGAAAAAGTATCCGACCACGCGGTATTGCTGCTTCAGGTACGCCATGGCGCCGGTCCTCACATAGGACGCAATTTGCGCCATGCGCGGCGTGCCCTCCGAGTGCTTCATCATTTGCGAATAAAACAGCCACGCAAAGATGAGTGCGATCACCGATCCAATGGGTGCGAGAAAGAATACGGGGTTCGACATAAGTTCGCCTTTTCTGCTCCTCTTGAGTGGGGGAGTATGGTTTTTCAGAGCGCTTCAGAATCAGACAGATACGCTCCGAAGCCTGCCATTCTGACATCTTTCGCCAGAAAAGGCGATACCCCGCCGAAATATCACCACTCAAGTACACATCATACAAATTTCAAAGAGTAAAAGACAAGAAAGTCTGAAAGAATTTGCCGCGCATTGCCACTTTTTCTGGATTGAGTTCCCGTTGCGTCCGATTGCCGTCATTAGCGCTTCTTCATCATCGGGGATACCCTAGCCCCGGATCTCTCCGTCCGCGCTTCCTATCCATGAATCGCAGGCGGTCTCGAAGGGAGTAGGGTATCGTTGGATAAACACCGTCCGCCGGTTCCCGTCCACCCGCCGGCGCTACATCATCAGGATTCCTCTATGAGCCAGAACGCTTACGAGATCGATCTCTATCCCACCAAGGCACAGCCGCAGTTGCATATTGGCAACCTTTACGCGGCCGCCTATCTGCGCGGGTTCGATCCCCCGCGCATTGAGACGGCCACGGTGCTCGAAGTGGGCTGCGGCACCGGGTTGAACCTGCTTCCCATGGCGCGCACTCTCCCGGAAGCCGAGTTCGTTGGCGTGGATTATGCGGCGCGCCCTATCGAGATTGCCAAGTCCCTGGCTGAACGCATGGAAATCCGCAACATCCGCTTCCATGCCGCCGACATCCGGGATCTGGCCGACGATTTCGGCAGCTTCGACTACATCCTGGCCCACGGATTCTATTCCTGGGTACCGGAGGAAGTGCGGGAGGCTTTGTGGCGCGTCGTCCGTGGCAGCCTCAATCCCAAGGGAGTCCTCCAGGTCAGCTACAACTGCCTGCCCGGCTGGTTGCAGAACCAATGGCTGCGGGATTTCTGCCTGGAGCACATGAAGCGCTTCCCGGATCGGGAGACCAAATTGGGCGAGGCCTGGAAATTGATCGAAGCTCTGGCCTCCATGAAAGAGGCGGACAACCCCTACCCGATTATCGCCGCCCAGACCCTGGAGAAGGGCTTTGCCACCGCGATCCACGACGAACTTGGTGAAATCAATCAGCCGTTCTACCTGAGCCAGGTGGTGGGCCACGCGGAAGCGTACGGGCTTCAGTATCTCTCCGACGCCGTACAGAAGTATGTTCCCGGCCTGCAGCACCTCACCGCCGGAGAGGAGATTCTCGAAAACATCGCCGGAGATAACAGCGTACTGCGAGAGCAGTACAAAGATTTCCTCTCCATGCGCACCTTCCGCCAAAGTCTCTTCACTCCGGCTTCCAACCAGCCGTCGCCGGCATCGTACCTGGACCGGATCCGCCATTGCCGGGCGACCTCGCCGCTGCGCGCGGGCGCCGCCGATGAGGAAGGCAATCGCGTCTACGATTCTCCGCTCAGCGTCCTTGGCTTTCACTCGAACAACCCGTTGATTGCCCACCTCTTCGAAGCGATCGCCGCCGCCCATCCCGCTCCGGTCGCGCTCCGCGAGGTCTCCGATGCCGTGCTGCGCGCGATCCCCAGCCCCGCAGCCGCGCAGGTTGCCGAGTATTGGGAACTGGTCGAGGATCTCTCCCGCAACGGAGTTCTGCAGGTATCCTTCTGGGAGATTCCCATCCCTTTCGTGCTCCCACCCAAGCCCGCGATGGCGGGAATCGCTTCCTGGGAAGCCCTGCTCGACCTACCACTCACCAGCCTCTTCCACCGGCCGCAGTCTTTTCCGGATCCCTTGCATCGCGCGCTCGCCGCGCTCACCGACGGCAGCCGAAGCGTGCCCGAGATCTGCGCCACCCTGGCTTCCTTGATCCATTCTCAAGAGGCCAGCGGCAAACCGGAGATCGCGATAAAGGGCTTCCCCATCCCCCTGCTCTCCTCGCAAGCGCTGCGCGGACAAGAGGCGCTGCTGGACGATCCGCAAGCACTCGGCAGTTTCCTGCTCGAATCCGTACCCATCGAACTGGAACGATTTCGCCTCGCGGGTCTTATCATCGAACCGGACTCAGGGAATCCGCGAATTTAAGACGCCATTCGAAGCCTCATGGCACGGCCCCGGCGCCGTCGCCCGCGGGCTCGGCAACCGGCGAGAGCACCACCGTGCGGCGGTAAATATCGCGGAAAATCGGCAGGCTTCTACCGATGGCCCAAAGTTCCAGGTCAAGCGGGCGGCTGTGACGCAACTCGATGGTCAGCGTACTCCCGTTCACCAGGCAGCGCAATTTGGAGATCCGTTCCTCCTTACTGCGGCCGCACGCATCGGCGATCCGAAGCAGGGGAATCAGCAGCAGCACGGCCTTTCGATCCGCGTCGGTGAGCGACGTAAACTCCAGGTGGGAATTCACCGGCATGGACTTCCGGTGATACCGGCACAATACCGCGATCAGCCGCTGTTCATTCTCCGTGAACGACGGCAGATCCACACCGGAAACGATGTAATGCGAATGCTTGTGGTGTTTCGTGGCGCTGATGAAATGGCCCACATTGCGTAGGAACGCGGCCGCTTCCAGAATGCGGCCGAATCGAGGGGGCAGCAGATGCATTTGCTCCACACCCACAAAGAGATCCAGCGAAAATCGCGCCGTCCGCCGGGCGCGCGCCAGTTCCACGCCAAACCGGCCCGCGACGCCCTCCACCACACCGCGCTGTTCCTCGGTGAGCGAAATCCGGGCGATCCCCACACCGCGGGCATCCAGATCGAGCACGATACCGTCGCGGACGCCGGCGTTGGAATATACGAGTTGGTCCACCCCAAAACGGGCGAGCGCCCTCGCGAGAAGCGCGACGCCCGGCACGATGATCTCCGCCCGCCGCGGGCCAATCCCGGTCACCTTCCGCCGTTCTTCGAGAGTCATCGGAGCCAGGCGGCGGTAGAGCGCCTCGAGCTCTTCGCGGCTCACTCTTATGCCACCGGCCGTATCCCGGTTCGCGCGCGGAATCCCCCTCACCGCGCAAACCGCAGCCGATGCCGATGCCGATGTGCCGATCGCGAAGTCGATATCCCCGGACCCGAATTCGCTCACGGCTTCGCCGATCTTCTCCTCAATGTATTCCTCCAACTGGAGCAGTTCGAGCGGAGTCGCCGGATCCGACTTCAGAAAGCTCTGCCACATCCGCACGGCGCCCAGCGGCTTTGAATACGCGCCCCGTAGCGCACCGTCCTCATTCAGGATGAATTCGGCGCTGCCTCCGCCGATATCGATCAGCAATTGCCGTCCCCTGGTGAATTCCCGCTCCGCCACCACGCCATGGTGGATCAGCCGGGCTTCTTCCTGCCCGGAAACGATCTCCACCTCAATCCCCAGGGCAGCCTTGGCCCTGCGCAAGAATTCCTGCTGATTCCGCGCATCCCGCACCGCGCTGGTTGCGACGGCGCGCATTCCCGCCACTTCCAAGGGCTCGATGGTCTTTCGCATCCGTTCGAGGACGCTCATGACGAGGTTGAGCGTCTCCTCGCTCACCTCCCCGCTTGCGAACACACTCTCGCCGATGCGCGTCACTTGGCGGTCTTCGGCCAATTGCCGCAGCCCCCCGCTCGCCGTCACCTCCGCAGCCAGCATCCTCACCGAGTTACTTCCAATATCGATCGCGGCGTATCGTGGCATGTCACTACGTACAATTCCGTCAAATCAAAGAGAAACGGCGCCGGACGAGATCAAGCGCACGGAAAATTTCAGAGGGAAAGGTTGCAGGAAAGGGCCTGCTCAGGGGGAACCGGGGCCGGACCCGATTCGGCGAACGAACGAGCCCACTGCGGTTCCAGTACAAGCGTGATGATCTAAGGCGACAAAAAAAGAAGCAAGGTTACCAATTCATGATGAAAAAATTGTAAAGTTGTGGGAAGTTAATTGTATCCTGATGGTTCCTTCGCGATGTCACCATTGTCACCAGATTGGCTAGCATACCAGAAACAGCGGAGACGCATCGCCGGGAATTGAGCACTCTGGTTCTCCAAGTACCCCCTGAAGTGGGGGCGCTGCCGATTCCGATGTTCGATCTCAGCGGCGCGCTCGCAGAGGCTGAAGACGCCATCCGCTCGAACCTCGCGGAGATGCACCGCACGGGCCAGTACATTCTGGGCCCCCAAACCAGCGCCTTTGAAACGGAGTTTGCACGGGAGGTGGGCGGGGCCGCCGCAGTAGGCGTGGGAAGCGGAACCATGGCGCTCGAGTTGTGCCTCCGGGACGCAGGCATCGGCCGCGGCGTCTCCGGCAGCGCTCCCGATGAAGTCATACTCCCCTCCATGACCTCGCTCTTCACTGCGCAGGCTGTTCTGGCAACAGGCGCTCGCATCCGCGTCGCCGATGTTTCCCCTCGAAATCTCCTGCTCACGGCGGAATCCGTCGAACGCGCGTTTACCCCTGCAACCCGCGCCGTCGTCGCCGTTCATCTCTATGGCCAGCCCTGCGACCTGTCAGCTCTTTCTTCGTTATGTAAACAACGCGGTATCGTGCTGATCCAGGATGCCTGCCAGGCTCACGGAGCGTTCCTCAAGGGATTGCCCCTCACGCACTTTTCTCCCTATTGCGCGTATAGCTTCTATCCAACCAAGAACCTCGGCTGTCTTGGGGACGGCGGCGCAGTCGTCACGTCCGACCCTGAAATCGCTCACCGCCTTCGCCAGTTGCGCGACGGAGGACGGTTGGGCGACCAGCTCTGCCGCGCGCCTGGCGTCAATTCCCGTCTCGATGAAATCCAGGCCTGCTATCTGCGAGCGTTTCTGCCGCACCTCAAAGCCTGGAACCAACGGAGGCGCAACCTGGCCGAGGCCTACGCGGAGGAACTTCGCCACGCCGGTGCCCTGCGCCTGCTCGAATGGGATTCCGATTCCGTCCACCATCTCTGCGTCGCGCGCGCAACGCATCGGGAAACCCTTCGCGCTTACCTGACCGATCGGAACATCCAAACCGGCGTTCATTACCCTGTCGCCATTCAGGACCAGCCTGGCCTAATGCCTTATACCTCCTGGTCGGAAACGCCGGTTCACGGAGCGCAGGCGGCCCAGGAGATCGTTTCCCTTCCCTTGGGGCCTCATCTTTCGCTCGAGCAGGTGCAAACGGTTGCCCGAAGAATTGTGGAGTTCGCATGATCCAGCACCGTCACTCGCTCCACGAGATTTATCGCGGCCGTCACGCGGTGATCACGGGTGGGCTTGGTTTCATCGGCTCTAATCTCGCTCTCGCGCTTCGAGCCCTTGGCGCGCGGGTGACCGTGATCGATAATCTGGTCTCCGGCTGTGGCGGCGCTTTGGCGAATGTGAAGGAAATCGCCCGGGATATCCACGTGCAGTTGGCCGACATCGCGGACCGGGAGAGCGTACCACCGCTCCTTCGCTCCGCCAGCATCATTTTCAATCTCGCTTCGGAAATTTCCCATTCCGCGGACCCGGTCGAAGCCTCACGGGATCTTCAACTGAACGTCAGCTCGCAGCTCTCGTTCTTGCAGCACTGCGCGAGTCACGCCCCTGGTAAGCGGGTGGTTTACACCAGCACACGGCAGGTCTACGGCTCGCCGCGATACCTTCCCGTTGATGAGCGGCACCCTGTCGATCCGGTCGACTTCAACGGCGTTCACAAACAGGCGGCGGCCCAGTATCACCTCCTGTTGACTCGAATGGGCAGCATCGATGGGGTGGTCCTGAACCTTACAAACACCTATGGCCCGCGGATGGCGCTTGGCATTGCGGGTCAAGGCTTTCTGGCCCATTTCCTGACACAGGCGCTGAATGGCAGCCCTCTTCGGGTGTAC
>JADYZL010000110.1 GCA_020853155.1 Bryobacterales bacterium | reverse complement strand
GGATGCTGAAGCATTCGGCCACTTCTTCATGGCTCCAAACCAGGCCTTCGTCGGCCTTGGTGAGGCAGATGAGCACCGGAACATCCAGTTTCCGCTCGACCATATCGAGGGATTCCTGGGCTTCCACGAAGCTCCGGGGGTCGTCGGAGGACACCAGCATGATGACTGCATCGGCGCCCTCGCAAGCGACTTCCCGATTCATGTCGAAGCGGTTACCGGCGGGAATGCCCCGGAGTTCCACTTCGACATTCGGGGTGATGAATGCACCAAACTCGACGCCCTGGGGCGTGTCGTTCTCAATGATCTCGTCGGAGCAGCGGTAGTCTACTTCGACGATGGGCGTCATGGAGAGGGTATTGAGAAAAGTGGTCTTGCCGCTGCCGTTCGGCCCCAATACCAGGATGTTCACCTTCTGCTTATCGTTCGTCATTGCCTTCTTGCCTCCGTTGTATCCCGCTCCGCTTGGCTTGCCGCCTTTGCGTTCCGGGCATGACCCAAGGTAACCGGCGGGAGGCCCTTCGAAGTAGGCGAAATAAACACGAAGGCTCCAGAGTACGCCCCTCGAGGTTCTAGCCCTTTGAGGAGTAGTACCAGTGTTATCTTATTGAAGAGAAAAGAGATATGAGTAAAGTAACCCATAGGACCGAAGCCGTCCCTAACGTGCCTCATCCTCGAGCTGAGGTGGTTGCGGCAGCGTTGCGGAGTACCATAGTACTCTGCTTGCCGCAGCAAGGTGCATCCCGCTTCCGGGGAAAACCGAGCCGGGCCGCGACGCTGCGGGCACGGGCATGCCGCGTTCGAGCAGAACCTGTCCGATACTGAAGCTTATGGCCTTTGTGAGCATTGAGGAAGCGATCGCGGAATTTCGCGCGGGCCGCCAAGTGGTGATTGTCGACGACGCGGACCGCGAGAACGAGGGCGACCTGGCATGTGCGGCGGAAATGGTGACGCCGGGCGTGATCAACTTCATGGCCACCCATGGGCGGGGGCTCATCTGCCTGGCTCTCACCGAGGAGCGCTGCGACCAATTGGAACTGCCGCTGATCCCCCCCCGCCACAGCACCCGGTTCGGCACGGCGTTCTGCGAATCCGTGGATGCGACGCATGGCGTGACCACCGGTATTTCCGCAGCTGAACGCGCGCATACGGTGAAAGTCGCGATCGATCCCCGATCGAAGCCATCGGATCTCTCGCGCCCCGGCCACATGTTTCCTTTGCGCGCGCGGAACGGCGGCGTGCTGGTGAGGGCAGGGCAGACCGAGGCCAGCGTCGATCTCGCACGGTTGGCTGGGCTTTCGCCCGCTGGCGTGATCTGCGAAATCATGAACGACGATGGCACGATGGCCCGCCGTCCGGAGTTGCTCGCTTTTTGCGGGAAGCACGAGTTGAAGATGATTACGGTCGCGGATCTGATCCGCTACCGGCTGGAGAACGAAAGCATTGTGGAGCGTTTTGCCAGCGGCAAGGTGGAAACGCCGCACGGCATCTTCCAGATGATTGCCTATCGCTCCCTGGTGAACGGCGAAGTGCATTTGGCCTACGTGCGCGGCGAGGTGGCGCACCGGGAGAATGTGCTGGTCCGGATGCACAGCCGGAATGCGTTCGGAGACGTCCTGCGCTCCCCCGCCAACGATACGCACCAGCTTCTGCACGGCGCGATGGCGCACATCGCGGAAGCCGGGGCGGGCGTAGTGGTTTACTTACATCACACGGGGCTGGGCTTCCGGCTTGCCCCGATTACGGGCCCAGGGGGGAAGCCGGGCAGCGCGGAGATCCGCCCTATCGAGCACGGACGCATGTGGACGGAAGGGAACCGGGAAACGGGCCCACTCCAGTACGAGAACGGAATTGGGGCACAGATCCTACGCGACCTGGGCCTCTCCACCATCCGTTTGATGACCAACGTCCCCCGCACGGTGGTGGCGCTTGAAGCCTATGGGATAAAGATTACCGAACTGGTCAGCATCCCGATTACGCAATAGCTGATTGAGAAGGAACAGATTTCCTTTCGCCGCCGTAATCTGTACAGAGAGGGACACTGCTACATGATGCTGAACCTGTCTTCGAAGGTGGCGCGCCTAGTTGCGCCTTCCGCCGTTTGCCGCATAGCGCTGGCGATCATCGCCTTCACCTCACTCGGGTTCGCGGTGGATGCACGGCTGCTCTCGATGCTTCCGGCGAAATCGGAGGCCGTGGCGGGCATTGACGTGCAGGCCATCCTGAATTCCGGGATTGCCCAGGAGATCATGAAATCTTCTCCCACGGGCGCAAACAGCCTCGCCGAGTTCACCGCGATGACCGGCGTAGATGTGAAGAAGGATATTCGGAGCGTCATCTTTGGCGGGTACACCCAGCCCAATGCGAAAGGAGCCGCAAAACCGGGCGGCGCCATTGGCGTGGGTTTCATCACCGGAAGTTTCGACCCCGCCCGGATTGGAGGGGCGATTCTATCAAAGGGTGGAACGAAACAACCCTACAAGGGTTACACGCTTTACACCCCGGACTCCAAGACCAATAAAGACGGTGACGTGATGACCTTCCTCGATGAGGGCACGATCATAGCCGGCGACCCCGCGCAAGTGAAGCAGGTGCTGGATAAGGCACAGGGTGGGCTTTCCGCCGAAATTTTGAGCCGGGTGAATGAGGTGAGCAGCCGCTATGATATCTGGATGGTGAGCGCGGCATCGCCTGCGGCGATGGCAGGTTCCCTCTCTGGCGGCCAACCCGGCGGTGACGCCGGCCCAGGCGCGCTGGCGGGCGACCTCTTCAAGAAAGTGGAATCGACGCAAGGCGGTATTAAACTGGGCCCCACGATGAACATCGGTATCGAAGTGAACTCCACTTCACCGGAAGACGCCACGGCATTGATGAACGTTCTCGGGTTCTTCCGTTCGATGGTGGGTTCGCAGCCCGCCAAGGAAGGACAACCCGGCCCTCCCGCCGGGCTCACGAACATGCTGAATGCCATCAAGATGCGCACGGAAGCGAAGACGCTCTTCCTCACGATGGACGTGCCGGAAGCCGACGTCATCAGCTTTTTGCGCTCCGCGCAGAAGCGGGCGGCGGAATCCAAGGCCGAGGGAGCGGAACCCAAAGCCAAGACGCCCGAAGAGATTACGGTGGTGCAGTAGCGGGCGTCCAACCGGCGGCGCGCCTTGCTCTAAGCAGCGGGGCGCTTAGTGCTTGGCCGGGCTTCCGGATCCCGGCGTGGCGCTGGTGAGAGTTTTACGCATCCGCAGCACATTGAGTTCGCCGCGCTGGAAGTAGTCCCACTGGTCCATCCCTCTGGAGATGATGAGCATGCCGCGCCCGTCTTCGGGCAGGTTGTCGAGGGAGGTGGAGTCAACCCGCGCGGCCTTGGCCGCCACGGCTTCGAGCGCCGCCCTGGTGGTGCGGGTTCCGGCAGTGATAATTTCCATCGCGATGGCGCCCGCTTCCATTTCAAGATCGAGGAAGACCTCAAACCCGCTTTTCCCGCCGTAAGCGTGCCGCACGGCATTGACGAGCGCCTCCGTGAGGCAGAGTTCCACCATGTTGGTGTCTCGGCCGGCGACGCGGAGTTGCTCCAGCAGGCCCCTCACCATCGTCGAAGCCATCACGGCATCCTCGATATTGCTATCCATCGTCAGCCGGAAGCACCTTGGTTTCATCGGGCTCCGCTCCTTCCTTCGGCGTTACTCCGTTTTCCCATCGGCATGCGTTCACGCGCCGGGCCGCATTGGAGATCTTGCGAAAGGGCGGGGTAGCCGGATCGTCGATCTTGACCCATTCGCCGTCGCGCCAACTGGAGGCCGTCCACTTCGTTAGGACGGCCAAGGCTTCCTGCATCGTTTCCGGCGATGCTTGCAAGCGACGGTTCAGGTCTTCGGCGGGGCCCACGGCTTCCTCAAGGCTCGCGGCGATGGCGCGCGCGCTGAGGCAATCCAGAGGGAGCGTCACGGGTGGATGAAGCCGGGAGGCGAACACCGGCCACAGCCGCACTTCACCCTCCCGCGATCCCGCGGTGACCGCCACGCCATGCAAGCGGTCAAGCAGGGCACAGAAGCCGCTCAACCCCAGACGGCATTCGTTGAGCTTTTGCAGGCGCTTGTGCGCCCGCGCCGCCGCTTCGAAATCGAGGGCGCCGCTTGCCTGCTCGCGCTGCAACTCAAGATGTTTCCGCAAGGCATCGCCACCGTCGGCCAGAAACTGCAAGAATGCACCCGCCTCTTCACGGTAGCGTGCATCGCTCACTGCGGCCTGGCAGGGCCGGAGACACAGATTCATTTCGCCGTAGATGCAGCCAGGGTGTTCCGGCGCTGGCACGAGTTCCTCATCGCAGCGGCGCAGCAGGAAGAGGTCGAGCGCGCGTCCGGCGAAATCTTCGGCCTGAGAGCGGTAAAAGAACGGCCCAAAGGTGGCGGCAAAGTCACCTGGCTGGTTAGAGACCATGACTCGCGGAAAGCGGTTCCTGGCCAGAAGCCTCACGTACGAAGGCAGACGAAGGCGAAGGATGCGCCGGTAACGGTCAGGGAAATAGGCACGAGCCTGATCGAGCAGGGTCAGGTTTGCTTCTAGCGAGGATGAGGCGGGCCAGTAAGTCAGTTCGCGGGCCAAGTCGCGCAACCGCGGAAGACGAGATGAGGCCTCGCTCGCGCGGAGGAGGCGCTTGACCCGGCGGCGCAGGTTCGCGCAACGCCCCAGATAGGGCTCCTGACCCTCCCCAAATGCCAGCAGAAAGACCGAGGCCTGTTCGGGGAGCGTGTCGAGAACGGCATCCAACTCCGCTTCCTCGCGGCGCAGGGGAATGCGTAATGGCTCCGGGGAAAACACGCGAATTAGAAAAGTCTCCGGTAGAGGTCAGCGGCCATGGGGGCGAAGCGCGTGACGCCCAAATTCTCGGCAACGTGTTCGCGCCGCTTCATTCCCACGAGAGAGCTCACCACGCTTGGTCCGCTGCGCGCGAATTGAATGGCCCGCTGCGCGTCGGATTTCGCGTCGTGGAAGATCCGTTTCGACTGTTCGGGCAAGCCCTGCGCCAAGCGTGATTGCAGGAGAGACGCGCTGGTCACCACGTGGATCCCCGCTTCTCCCGCCGCCTCCAGAATGCTATGCGCGGGGCCTGATCCGTCCCGCTGATTCGGCAGGGCGCACGCCTCCACCATGCCGAGGTTGTACGGCAGTTGAATAAAGCGGAAATGGTGACTTTCGCCCGCCAGTTCTCTGGCGATCCCCACCAGTTCGGCCAGTTGCAAGCCGGGATCGGCTTCGTCCCGCCGCCGGAAGCCGTCCCACGTTGCGACTCCATACGCCTGCAGCCAACCCTTGGCGACGCACAATTCCATTGCTTCAAATGCATGGCGCATACGGTTCAAGAATGTCCCGCGCTCCATGCCGGCTAGCTGGGTTTTCGGGTTGTGCAGATAGTAGATGTCCAGGCACTCGAACCCGAAATTCTCCCTGCTGCGCCGCAGCTGATCCGCCAGGAAGTCCGCTCGCATGCAATGGATGCCGCGGATCACGTCGCCGTCCGCCATGTCGAGATCGGGCACGGCGCCGGGAGTAAGAAAGCCCGCCTTGCTGCAAACCACGAATTCTTCCCGCCGTGCTTCGCGATCCCGGATGAGCTTGCGCAGCGCGGAACCGATGGAGCGTTCGCTGTGCTGATCGCGATAGTTGATCGCCGCGTCATAGAAGTTGATGCCGCCGCGGAAGGCGTCAATGGCGGCCGCGAAGTACGCGAGGTCCGTTTCTTCATCCGCCCCGCCCAGATAGCTGCCCAGCCCCAGGCTGGAGATCCGCCAACCGTTCGCTTCCCGGAAGAACCCGTGGCCACTCGCGGCTGGGAACCGGTTCGCGAAATCGCTCGTGCCCGCGGCTGTGGCATGGCTCAAAATCATTCCTCGATTGTACTGGAAGCGCTCGCGCGATCTTCGCGCTGCCAATGAGGGTTTTGGGTTCGCGGGTGCGGAACCGCGCAGCGTAGGACGGTACTTTCCAGGACGTTCCGGAGCCGGCCGAAACCCTGGTTCCACGCGAAGTACCCCATGGATTGAGGCGTACTAAGAGCGATAACTCGCTCATTCCATGGAGCGTAGAGGAGGAGCGTACCACTTGGCCAAGACCCGGTTTTGCGCCGCGAGGTACGAAGCCGACCTCTCTTCGCCAAGACTTCTTCGGCCACGATTGCGAGGATGGGGTTACCGGCAAACCGCAGGTGGAGGCAAAAGCGATGCGGAAGAGTGTTGAAGAAATGACGAGAGAGCAACTGGTGGCGGAACTCCCCAAGCGCCTGCTGGCGATGGTGCTGGGCGTCGCGGTCCTGTTCGCGCTGGCTGCGAATCTCGCGGTGATTACCGTGGCAACGAAGATGTCCTTGCCATGGCTGGCCGCCACGTTGCTGGTGGTGCTCGCTTCACCGGTTGGAGTATCGCGAATGTTCGCATGGACCCTCGCCCCGGCGAAGGAGCGCATGCGCCGGCGCCGCCACATGATGCGCGAGGCCCTTTCCACGGTTACCTGGAGCCACGGCGATTTTGAAGTCTAGCCGCGCCGCAACGCGAACACCCCCCTCGACCTTTGTCACTCTGCCGTGACAAAATAAGGGGCGGCCGGCTCCGGACCCCATGCGCGCCTTGTCCCGGAACGCGCATGGCCGGAAATCTGCCGCCCCATTTTTTGTGGAATCATCGAGGCGTGATGCGAAATGATGCGTGCGGTCATTATCGGTGGCACGGGACATATTGGAACGTACCTGACCCCTTATCTTGCCGACGCCGGATTTGACGTCTATTGCGTGAGCCGGGGCCTGCGCGAGCCTTATCAGCCGAACTCCGCATGGAGGCGAGTGAGGCGGGTGGAGATGGACCGGGTTGCCGAAGAAGCGGCGGGCGTCTTTGCCGGGAAGATCGCCGGCATGAGCCCGTCCGTGGTGGTCGACCTAACCTGTTTCACGGAAGAGAGCGCTATGGCACTCGTGCGGACGCTGCACGGGCGCGTCGAACATTTTCTCCATTGCGGCAGCATCTGGGTGCACGGCCATAGCGTGCAGGTGCCCACCACGGAAGATGCGCCGCGCCGCCCATTCGGAGAGTACGGCATCCGGAAGCTGGCAATTGAACGCACGCTGCACGCGGAGGCGCGGGAGCGGCGGTTTCCTGCCACCGTGCTGCACCCAGGGCACATCGTCGGCCCTGGCTGGCCCCCGCTGAACCCCGCCGGCAACTTCAATCTCGGGGTGTTCGAGACCTTGGCCTCGGGCAAGGTGCTCGCGCTGCCCAACCACGGCATGGAGACGGTGCATCACGTTCATGCGTCGGACGTCGCCCTGGCGTTCCTGGCGGCCATTAACCGGAGCGATGCCACCATCGGCGAAAGCTTCCATATCGTTTCGCCCGCCGCACTCACCCTTCGGGGCTACGCCGAGCGCATGTCCGCCGAGTTTGGCCATCCGGCCCGCCTGCGCTTTCTACCCTGGGAAGAGTGGCGCAACACTGTATCGGAAGAAGATGCCGACGCTACGTGGGACCACATTTCTCATTCTCCGAATTGCAGCATCGAGAAGGCCGGGCGATTGTTAGGGTACCGGCCGCACTACACCTCGCTGCAAGCAGTGAAGGAAAGCGTGGATTGGCTCCGGGACAATGGGCGGATCGCCGTTGCGTAGAAACGGTTGAGGCGCCGCGGGAGCGGCGCCTCGTTTGCCGGAAGCACGTATTGCGAATCGGCGTCAGAAGGTCGCCGACAGGCTGTTCCCCGTTCCCGACGGGCCAGTGAGCCGCACGGTGACTCCTGTGATATCGGCGGGATCTCCCGTCAGCGTTACCGGAATCGTCAGCCGGAACTGTGAGCCGAACGGCTGTGAAGCCGCACTTCCGAACCACTGCTGGAACGCTTGAGCGACGTTCACGTCGAAACGTTCCGGGTTGGCTCCCGGCGCGCCAGGCCGGCGCGTGAATTCGAGCACAGCGGTGGTGATGTTCCGCTCCGGCGCAAAGCCCCGCACCACCACGGTCAAGGCACTCGCATTGCGGGTTACATTCAGATCCGTGAGCGTGGGGGGTGTCACCGGAATGGTAAGCGTGGCGCGCGGCGCGGGCGACGGCGTGGCATCCTGACCGGCCCGTTGGAATGTGGCTGTGAATATGAGTGTGGCGGCCGTCGTCCCGGTTTGGAAGCGCGCCGAGGGCGAGGAGCCGAACGTAGCGCTGGTTTGTCCGGCTGCGATCGTGAACGATGCCGTCCGGCCACCACCAATAAACTGCACCGCAGGATCGTCAATCGGAGGCGTGCCGCTGCCGGAAAGGGTGAGCGTTACCGTACCGGTGATGACCTCGGATTGGGGAGAGCTGATCGTCACCGACACGTCGTTCTGGGAGTTTGAGACACCGACCGCCGTCGAGAGACTGAGGCTTCCGCCGCTGACCGGAGGCGCCTGGATATTGAGTGAGTAGCTGCGCTGCGCGGTTATGCCTCGCATATCCGCCACTTGAACCACCAAGGTTGCCGTGGCCGGGGCGGTTGCCGTGCCGGAAAGCTGCCCGGTTGATGAAAGGGTAATCCCGGTGGGCAGGCTTCCACTCAACAGGCTGAACGAGTAGGGGGGGACGCCGCCCTGTGCGCCAAACTGCACCTGATAGGGTACGTTCACGCTGCCCACGGGCAGTTCGAGAACGGTGAGTTCGAGCGGTTGCAGAATTCGGATCTGGTAGGTGCGGGAATCCACGGCGGCGGGTGTTGCCGAATCTCGCACGCGCAAGGTGAAGCTGCCGCTGAACGGGGCCGTAGGCGTGCCGGAAAGCGTACCGGTGGCCGGATCTAGCGTGATTCCACTGGGCAGTTGGCCATCGATCACGCTGAACACATACGGAGGGACGCCGCTCTGCGCCACAAAGGTGAGGTTATACGGCGCACCCACCAGACCGTCCGGGAGCGGGTTCTGTGTGACGAGCCGCACGCCGCGAAGCACCTGGATGACGAATTCCCTCGTGACCGCCGTATCTCCACCGGTGTCGGACACCCGCACGGTGAAAGTGTAGCTGCCCTCCTGGGTTGGATTTCCACCGATCACGCCGGTTTGTGGATTGAGCGAAAGCCCCGGGGGAAGCTCCCCGGCGCTCACGGAGAACCCATAAGGCGGCAGCCCTCCGGTAGCGGAAATCGTGGCCGTATAGCTTTCGCCGACGCCCGCCGGTGGCAGCGGACTGGCGGTGGTGATCACCAGTGGCAATCGCTCATCCACCACGCGGATCGTAAAGAGCCCCGAAGTTTCCACGCCCTGGGCATCCCGCGCCGTGGCGAGAAATGTCGTCTGAGAGACCGTGGTGGGGGTGCCGGAAATGACGCCTGTGCTTTCATTAATCACCAGCCCGGCCGGCAGTAAGCCCACACCGACGACAAACTGAACCGGAACTGCGCCGCCGCTGGTTTCGAGCTGCGCCTGGTATGGCGTGCCCACTTCGCCCACGGGCAGCGTTGCCGATGTCGTGTAGACGAGTGGCGGGAATTGCGCCAGGATATTGATCTGGACGGCGCGAACCACCTGGCGCAACTGGGCATCTTCGGCCAGAATGTCAACGAGGAAAGCGCCGGACGTTGCTGGAACACCGGTCACGTTTCCATCGGGAGCGAGTGTCAAGCCCGTGGGAAGACCACGGCCACCTTCCGCAATCGAGAATTCGTAAGCGGGCACGCCGCCCGCGGCCATCACGCGGCCGGAATAGGACAAGCCGATCTTCCCCGTTGGCAGGCTGGGCGTGGTGATGGTAAGAGCGGGAGCGGGAGTCTGCAAGCCAATCCGGTAAACTTTGCTGCTGACGACGCCAAAATAATCTTCCACGTAGACCGGGAAGGAATACTTGCCGGCGGGGGCCGTGGGGGTACCTGTTAACGTGGCTGTCCTGCTGAAACTGCCTGAAAGAAACAGTCCCGCGGGTGGGGGACTATCGCCGTCGGTATAGTACATGTAATACGCTTCGTCCGGGCCGCCTTCACTGGGGAACGGCGTTCCCCCTGTAGCCACGATCTCGGTGGAATACGGCTGCGCGGGTGGGCCGAGCTGGGCAGGCGGCAGAGGGGAAGCGGTAATGAATTTTGCGGGAGGAACCACCTCCATGATGGCCTGGGCGGCGCTAACGTCAGTCGTGAGCGGCGTGTTCGCGTCGTCGTCATATTCTTCCACCACGCGGAACTTAAACGTCGCGGGAGACGCAAAGTAGCTCGCGGGCACGGTCACTTGTACGAACCGATCCGATATTTCTCCTTCAGGCGTGTTGTAGAACGCGATGGCGACGGGGGTCTCCACGCCATCAGAGTTCACGATAAAGACCGCCGGTGGTTTCGAGGGGTTATTACTGCGGGGAAGGGTATATCGCAGATACACGTCCTGGGCAGCGACCCCTTGGGTGACTCTTTCCGGATCGATTTCCAGCACCTGCGCGGGAACGACTTGCAACTTCTTGGAACCCGCGATCACGTTACAGACGCTTCCCGAGTTCCGGCAGATTTGGATCTGCTTTTCGCCGAGCGCCGCGGTCATTGCAGCAGGCGCGGTGAGGGTTGCGAAGTATGAGCTTGGCGTCGTCGAAAAGGGGAGGTTCTGTGGGCCGCCCGGAGCGTTGAGCCAGGTTGCGGTTTCGGGCACGCCCCCGAACGCTTCGTCAATATAAATCGTGACCCCGAAGGAGGAGGTGTTTAGCGGATACCCCTGCGCGACCTTACCAGGGTAGACATCCGTGATCACTCCCTGAAACGATTGAGCCGAGGCGAAGGACGTGCATAGCACGAGGAAAACCACGAAAGGCAGAAGCCGGGCCCAGCCGAGGTTGCCGTTCTTCTTCCCTCCTTGCGCCAAGCCGTTTCGATGATGATGGTCTTGCACGTTCGTCGCCCTCCCCAGCCAGACTCCCGAATCAAGCTCTCCTATGATAACGCCCAAATGGTGCCGACGCGCGCTCTTCCGCGTGCTGTTTTGGGCTCCCGCCAAGATATGTGTAGATTCCCTATCAAGTTATAGCGGGAATGGCGAGAAACGGGTTCACAATTAGACTAAATTATCCTCCGCGAGCGAATGAGGAGGGAGGCGCCGGCACCGTTTGCCCGTTCCCCTGGGCGTCGACAAAATGGACAAAAATGTACCGGATCCCGAGTCTCTTGAAGCGGTCGGCGCGTGAGAGAACTCCGCGCAACCCACTGGGAATGCTCCTTCTCGCAAGGGCGGCAAGGCGGTTGCGGATCGCCGTTCGGGAGGTCCGAGGGGATGAAATTTCTAGCCAGCGCGCGTGCTACGAGAACCGTTTACTGATGAGAGTTTCCCTCCAACCCGGAACATTCGCCGTTCGATGATTTCCAGTCGTCTGGATATGTAGACGCTGATCTAATGGGAAGGCCTGAGAAGGTGCGACCGCCGGTGGCGGCCAGAGAGTTCCAGAACAAGAGGAGACTGTGGAATGTCCAAGACAGTGAAGTATGCGGAAAAGGCGGTGGCCGTATCGGCGGACCTCGCCTGGCGTGCCTTCGAAAAGTTAAATAGTATTAATCAACGCCCCTCGTTCACGCCGAAGTGGACGGATAAGCCCCTGCTCAAGAGCTATCAGAAGGTGAAGCCACCGCTTGGCTGGCCGCGTACGACGGATTCGCTGTGTCCCAAGTGCATTCCCGAGATCCGCGAGAAGGTGCTCAACGGCGAAATGCCGGTGGACCTGCTGCGTAACGAGAAAATGGGCGAGATCAAGGCTCAGATCATCGAGCGCGACGGCCAGATCATGATGGTGAAGGACTGCCCGATCCATGGGCACTTCGAGGACGTGATGTCCATCGACCCGGCCTTCTACCGCCACCTGGAAGAAGTTTTCCCCGGCCGCGACATCCGCGCGCACAACGACAAGCACCTGCACAAGCATGGCTCGAGCAACATTCTCCATGGCCGCGGCGCCGTGTTGACGATCGACCTGACGAACCGTTGCAACATGATGTGCGACCCGTGCTTCATGGACGCCAACCAGGTGGGCTTCGTCCACGAACTCGACTGGGACGATATTAAGACACTGCTCGATAACGCGATTGAAATTAAGCCGCGGCGCCAGATGTCGGTGCAGTTCTCCGGTGGGGAACCCACGATTTCGCCGTTCTTCCTGGACGCCATCCGCTATGCGAAGAAGGTAGGCTACAACTCGACGCAAGCCG
>JADYZL010000109.1 GCA_020853155.1 Bryobacterales bacterium | reverse complement strand
GTGAGTACTGGTTTTTTCCATCGCCAGGGTTCAGCCCAGGCGAAGACGCGATGGTACAGCGAGGTTCGCCTCTGGGATGGGTCTTCACCAATGTGGACAAGAGCCTGATGAACATGCGCGCTCGGCAGTCGTTCGCCATTCCGGTTCCGTTGGAATGTTGCAGAGAGATCCACGTAACCGTGAATGCGCGTCCGGCGGAGACCGGAACAGTGAGCGTGGAAACGGTACTGTTGAGATACAGTGGAAAGCGCCGGGCTACGCGGTTGTCCTTAGGCAAGCGGCATCTCACCCCCGTGGCACTGCGCGGCGATGGCAGCCACGAACTGGCGACGGAAACCCTGGCGTTTCGCGTTCCCAAGTCGCCGGCGCTCGATGAGTTCGACACCATCGAAGTTCGTTTCGATCTCCATGTTCCTCGAATTTACCGAAGCGCCAAAGCCGAGGTGCAGGGATTCACATTTGTGCGTTGAGGGACTGGCCTCTACCGTACGCGGAAACCTTGCTCCGTTCTACTCAATTGGCTAGATACAGCCAAGAACGGATTGATATCGATATGCTAAAGGAGAACAAAGTCCACTGGCGGTTCTATGTGGGCGAGAGCACGGCAGGCTAGATCGCGAAGCGCGGCAGAACGCGGGGTTCGCCGGCCTCTCTCGTGCTTCGTGAGCGGCGAAGCGTCTATGCATGGCGCGATTGCATCAAAGCCATACACGCCGATAGAATCGTGATTGTAGAATCATTGATGATCGCGTTTGTTTTTTAGGGCAACCCATGGCAACTTCGCTTCCCAACGACTTGCCCGATTTCGAGCGCCCGCCGGTTATTGAAACCGTACTTTCCGTCCAGTTTCAACCGCTGCACGATTTCAGGACTGCTTACTTTGGCTTGTTCTGGAACAGAATCCGCGGCGCGTACCCCTCAACGGAAGAACGGCTGGCGCTTGAACCTGCACTTGAGCAATTTCCGGAGCCGGCACGGCGACGACTGGAGGTGCAATTCCCAATCTCAGAAAGACCTCCCTTGCCTCGTGTTTGGTATGTGCATAGAACCGGGAACGAACTGCTTCAAGTGCAGCCAGACCGCTTCATTAGAAATTGGCGGAAGACCGGCGACGGGGACACTTATCCTCGATACGAAGCGGTCCGGCAGGGCTTTGATCGGGATTTCCAAGACTTCCAAGACTTCCTGTCTGAAGAAGAGTTTGGGGCTATCGCGGTGAACCAGTGCGAGATGACATACGTCAATCACATAGTGGCCGGGGAGGGTTGGACCACCCACGGCGAGCTCGATAAGGTGTTTACTGTGTGGACGCCAACGTCTGGAGATTTTCCGGGTGACGCCGAAGACGCTTCCGTGCATGCACGATTTCCAATTAGAAGCGCGGCAGGTGCGCCGATTGGCCGATTGCATGTGGAGATCCAGGCCGCGATCCGCGAGGCCGACGGAGCCCCCATGTTTGTCGCTAACTTTACGGCCCGTGGGATGATTGGCCAATCAACGGAATTCTTCGATCTTGGGCGCGAATCCATCGTCAAGTCCTTCGCTGCGTTGACTACGCCCGAGATGCACAAAATCTGGAAAAGGAGACGATAGTGGCAACCTGCACTTCGACGACCACCGGGTTAACCAATGGACTGTTCCGGCCAAAGCCTCAATCCGGGATTTCGGGCGCTACGGTGTTCGCTCGGTCGTACGAGCGATGGGCTCCCGCAGTGAAGTCAATCGACGAATTCCGGGAAGGACCGGGTGATTCTGAAGTTATCTCGACGTGGTTTAGCGCGACACTGAAGAGGATTACCGAATTACTTCAATTGCCGTCGAACTGGGACGGCTACGGAGCTTCAGAAGTACGGACAGAGGTTGCTAGAAGGGCACTCACGTCGCTGTTGAGCCTACTTGATGACGATTCGCCGACCCCCAGCGTAGTACCGTTGAGCGATGGCGGTCTCCAGGTTGAATGGCACCGCCACAGTCGCAACCTGGAGATCGAATTCCCTGCATCGGGCAGCGCTAGTTTCTACTTTTACGGCGGTACGAGCGACGAAGAATCCGAAGGGCTACTTCCCGCTTCGAACAACGAATTCCGAGAGTGTTTGGCGCAACTGGCGTGATATCCAGGCATGGCGACCAATCACTTCGATGACCCCGGTATTTCCGACGACGAGCGTCTGCTGCGTCGAATTCACTGGAGTCATCTCGTCGAGGGAGATGCGAGTGAAGCAAGAATTTCCACGGCGGCTTTCAAGGATCAAGAACTCTCCGTGAACATCGAAAGCACGATGCGCGAGGCTGGCCGGGCGCCTGAGGATTCCCTTCATAACAACCCGAACAATCTATTGGTTTCCATTACGGCACGCACATGCCGGAGTAATGATCAGATCGTTGGCCGGGATCCCGTACCGTCAGAACCGGCTCATGGTTACGTATTCGGAAGGAAGGGAAGACCAATCCAGCGAAACCTCCGCGACTCCGCAGTGTGGGTTGTCCCGAAGGCGACTCCGTCGTGGCCCGATATCGAAGCGCTAAGAATAGAGAAGGGCGCTCCAGGCACTACCGGTAACGATTCTTAGGCTCTCCCGAGTTTGTATTCGTGGACGATGGCGGGCGAGCATTAGCGGAACGAATGGGCTCGAAGAGACTTGTTGCGTTCAGGCGAAGCCAAGAGCCACTTCGTGTCGATATGTTAGAGGTTGAACGAAGACCACGGGTTGTTCCTTGAGCGTTGCAGAACCGCAGGCTAATCGCGAAGCGCGGCAGAATGCGTGGTTCGCCGGTCATTGCAAGGATTGAAGTCGCCTACTTACCAGCCGAATCGATGCACGGCCCGGAAAGCAGGAATTCGGGCGCGAAGGTCTCCCTCAGAATACCTCTGACGATGAGATTATCCGTGGTTATTCATGCCACCCCGGGCGGGGTTCAACCTGCTTCGCGACAGGGTTCCGCGTGTTGACACACGCGGCTGGCCCATGCCGCCCTCCGGGCTTTGCGCTAGTGGTATTCGTTAAAACGGCTCGTCGCTTCGCGCATCGGAATGCTCCGAAGTTTCGGGGAGGGGTGGACGCGTTCGTTAAAGTGGGGGCCGGTTCGCGTGGCCGGCGCGGATTCCCTTCCTCGAATTCCGCTTAGAGAATGCGTTTTCCTAGGCCGGAACATAGGAACTCGACGGCCAGGCTGGCGGTGCGGTTGGCTTCGTCGATGACGGGGTTTACTTCCACGCAGTCGATGGAAAGGAGTTTGCGAGAGTCCGCTACCATTTCGAGGGCGAGGTGGGCTTCGCGGTAGCTGAGGCCGCCCTTGACGGGGGTGCCGACGCCAGGCGCCTCGGAGGGGTCCACCGCATCGAGATCGAGCGAGACGTGAATCCCTTCGGTGCCGTTGCCGGCGATGCGGATAGCTTCGTCCATCACGCTGCGCATGCCGCGCTCGTCGATATCGCGCATGGTGAAGCTGGTCACGCCGCTCTTGCGCACGTTGTACCGTTCCTTGGCGCCCACGCTGCGCAAGCCGACGATGGCCACGTTCTTCGCGATCACTTTGGGGCTGGGCCCGCCGCCCAGTTGGGTGAGTTCCTCGGGACAATTCGGGTGCAGTCCACACCACTTTTACCTATTCTGGCACTGATTCTAAACGAGTTATTTCGATTTTGGCCCAAACCGATCTCGATTTCACGGCCCTCGCTGCCAGAGAAAACGCCGTTGGCGGGAAGTGTTCGGCTTATCGTGAAGAGGTCGTTTTAACTCCGGGCGCACGAACAGCCCCACCCCTCTGCGAAGCCTGCAGGTCACTACGCTCCCGATCGGGGCGCAGATATTCAAAACGCGCACACGGCGACCAAGGAGCTCCGGCCAAGGGGGCGACAGCCAAACCCTCCTCAAACTCGCGCTCCGCCGAACTCGGAATTTGCACGGCCACTGCCTCAAGCTCGGAGCCGTCGGCAACCCCGATCACCAATCACAAAAAGAAATCGACCATCCCAACGAAATCGATCAACCCCAATTCCTGCAATCGCTTAGAAGCAGTCAGCACCCGCGCTCACCCTTCCAACGCCACCGCCGGCGAACGAATCCACAAACCCCGCCGCTACCATCAACCGGACGCACAAGTAGGCTCATCCCGAACCCAAAGACCCTAAGCCCGTGCAATCGGCACCTCCCCCGCGCCCGCATCGCCGCCAAGAGCCCGAAGGGCGGCATAAGATCGGGTGGGGCGCACCGGATTGCGCCGGTGCGCCCTCCCACACCACCGGACGTGCGGTTTTCCGCATCCGGCGGTTGAAGTCCGCGGCTATGCCGCAAGATCGGATGGCATCAGGAAGCCATAACGCCGCAGGG
>JADYZL010000108.1 GCA_020853155.1 Bryobacterales bacterium | reverse complement strand
TCGCGGCGGTGACGAGCAGCGCGCCGCTAAACAGGAGCCCCGCGTTTCCCTGCGGGTTGATTACATAATTCAACACCACGCCGATCACGAAGGCGAGCCCGATTCCCACCGGAAAGGCCACCGCCATGCCAGCAATGCTGATTGCCGCCACCAGCAGCATGTTGGCCAGGTTGAAGATCACGCCGCTCCCCAGGGCGTAGATCATTTTGCGCTTGGAGCCGATGAGCAGTTCATCGGAAAACGTGAGTCCGTCAAAGCCTACCGAACCGAAGGTGAGCGCCGCCACCAACATGGCAATGGCGACGCCGATGGCGTAATCGAAGCAGAAGAGTTCGAAGCGCCAATCCCCGGTGAGCTTCTTGGTATTCGCCCAGGATCCCCAGCAGATCATCGAGAGGATTGCCAGGAGGAGCGCTTGCGTATAGCTATCGGGTAGAGTCATCGCGGAGCCACCTTGCCGGAGATTTGTGCTGAATGGGAATCCATCGGCAAGCTTAACATGGCTGAGGCCGCCATTCGCGAATCCGCGGTTACCGGGAGGGCTTTTCGCAGGGCTGCCAGGCAAGGCCCCGAACGATCCACGGTCAGAAACCCGGTTTAGGCAGCGCCGTGAGTTCCATGAGGGGGCGGATCTCCGCCGTTCCGCGAGTGGCTCCTGGACTGCGCTTTGCCACTTCGACAACCGCCTCGACGCTGTCTGCCTCCACCAGAAAATAGCCCGCAACGATTTCGGCCGTTTCGGCATAAGGGCCGCTGGTTACCGTGGACTTGCCATCCCGCACCTGCACGCGCACAGCCGTCGAAGAAGGCTGCAATGGCGAAGCGTGAAGGTATTGGCCTTTCGCAGCAAGTTCATGGCAAACCTGAATCGATTGCGTAATCGCTCGCTGGTGCTCTTCGGGCTTCCACACGCCTTCTCCGCTATGGATGAGGATGATGTACTTCATGCTGTCTTTCGCCCTTCGCTTTGGCTATTTCATGGGGTTCGGCGGCGGAACGGTGACCATCCACCCCACGCCGAATTTGTCGGTGACCTGTCCGTAGCGGGGTGACCAGAAAGTCTCGCAGATCGGCATGTCGATTGTGCCGCCTTCGGCGAGCGCTTCGAACGTCCGGTCTGCCTCTTCCACGGTGGGAACCGTCAGTGCGAGGCGAAAGCCAACAAAGTTCGCCGCGTCGTGGCAGCCATCCGAGACCAGAATCTTCACGTCCCCCACCTGGATCTCCGCGTGCATGATCTTATTCTCAAATCCGGGCGGCAGCAGGCCTTCGGGGACTGGGTCTGGACTCTCATTGAAGCGGAATACCATGCCGGGAGTGGCGCCAAGGCTCGCCTTGTAGAAGGCGATTGCTTCCTCGCAGCGGCCGCCAAAGAAGAGATATGGCTGTACATGGCTCTCTCGCATCGCGATCCGGCGGGTCAGGTCTTTTCCCTGGGCTCGGACGGCGCCATCCGGGTCCTGCTGGGCGAAATCCTCGATCTCAAAGATCGGACGGATCTCGATCTCAGAATCTTCCAGCATCGGATTCGGGCATCGCTTCACCCATTCGATCGCCTCTTCGAGAGACCGGACATTCCAGAGCCAGAACCCGGCCACCAATTCATTCGTTTCCGCGAACGGACCGGCAACAACCGCGCGATCCTTTCCGCGGAACTGCACGCGCGCCCCAGCGGAGCTGGGCTTGAGGCCTTCCCCGGCCTTCATGATCCCAGCGTCTACCAGCGCTTCGTTATACTTTCCCATCTCGGTCAGTAGCTGTTGGCTCGGCATTTCCCCCGCTTCCGAGCTTGCTGTCGCTTTCACCATCACGATTACTTTCATTGCTACGATTTCCTTTCCCGGTAGCGTCTCCCATTGGATTCACCGCCACGCACATCTTATGGACGATGGAGCGGCTCCGATTTCGACACAATGCCGGAGCGATCTCAACTCCAATCGCCTGAAATCCGCATAGGAGGGCTTCACCCGAGGGACCGGGGAACCTCTTCCGCCTTGGAGAACGCGGATCGTTTTCGCCGGCATCCCTGGAACCTGATACCTTCATATTCATGGCTGTGAGTAAAGATCTAGTGGATATTCTCTGCTGCCCCCTGACCAAGGTGCCGGTGCGCCTGATGACCGGGGAAGAGTTGAAGAAACTCAATGCGGCGATCGGCTCCGGAAGCCTCGTCCAGGCCGATGGCGCGAAGGTCGCGGAGACCATGGAGGAAGCGCTCATCACCGAAGATGGCACGCGCATCTACAAGGTGAAGGAAAGCATCCCGATCATGCTCAAGGATCAGGCGATCGACGCCGCACAGCTCGCCTGAAACCCGTATCGCACCCGCGCCCGATAGCCGCTCACCAATGAATGGAGATCGACCCATGACCCTACGCCGCAGGTCTATGTTCGCCGCGATTCCGGCTCTCACGATTGCCGCTTCCTCCTCCGCCCAGAACCGCTCATCGAAAGAGCCAGTTCCCCGGCCGCTCTACGCGGGCGCCGCACCGGGCGCCGTGGGCAAGGAGGAGAAGGATATTCCCGAGATAACGGTCTATCCCGCGCCGGACGGCTCCAGCACCCGGACTGCAGTAGTGGTCTTCCCAGGCGGCGGCTATGTGGGGCTGGCCATGGGGCACGAAGGCAAGGATATCGCCGCATGGCTGAACGCGCGCGGCGTAACGGCTTTCGTTCTGAAATACCGCCTCGCGCCCCGATACCATCACCCGGCCATGCTCCAGGACGCCCAGAGGGCCATTCGAAGCGCGCGCTCGATGAGCGCGGCGCTGGGATTTGAGAAGAACCGCGTTGGCATTTGGGGATTCTCGGCGGGAGGGCACCTTGCTTCGACCGCATCCACGCATTTCGATGCAGGCAACGCAGGCGCTTCCGACCCCATCGAGCACGAAAGCTCACGGCCGGATTTCGCGGTGCTTTGCTATCCCGTGGTGAGCTTCGACGACGCCATCGCCCATGCCGGTTCGAAGCGCAATTTGCTGGGGCCGAACCCGGACCCCTCGCTCGTGGAAAATCTGAGCAATGAGAAGCAGGTGACCGCGCAAACGCCTCCCACGTTCCTATTCCACACGGGAGACGACCCAGGCGTGCCGGTCGAAAACAGCGTCCGCTACTATCTCGCGCTGCGCAAGCACAGGGTGCCCGCGGAACTGCATGTGTATGAGCATGGCCCCCACGGTGTAGGGCTCGCTCCGTTCGATCCGATACTTTCGAGCTGGCCTTTGCGTCTCGAAGATTGGATGCGCTTCCACGGATGGCTCAGCAAGCCGTGAGGCGAAGGGAAGCCCGGATCGAAACCGGTTACAGACAAAAAAACCGGGGACGATGGGTAACTCGTCCCCGGTGCAATGCGAAGGAATGTTCGCTTCTTGATGTCTAGGCGCGGGCCTTGCGGCGGCCAAGCAGGGCCAGACCGACCAGTGCGAGGCCGGAGAGGGCCATCGTGCCCGGCTCGGGAACTTCTTCGGTCGCTCCCCCGGCATCGGACTGGACGACGAAGTCCTGCTTCCACTCGTTGTTCATGGACCAGAGGAACAGCGAGGGCTGATACGTGGACAGGGTCGTTGAATTGATGGTGCTAAGCCAGTTCTGGTTGGTGATGTAGTTGAGCGCGGCGTTGCTGTTCGCGGAGCTCGCGAAGCTGATCGTGCCATTGCCCAGGCCGAGCGTGGCGTTGCCCGCTTCATAGGCGATCTCCCAGATTGCGATCTGCACTGCTTGGAGGACCGTGCTGCCCGCCGCCGGATTGATGATGCCGCCGGTGCCGGCAAAGGCCAAGTTGAACAGCATATCGATCCGCTTGGCGCGGTCCGCGCCCAGGGTGCCACGGTTATCTTTGTTCGGCGTGCGGCCGTCGGCGAGGTCTCCGATCGTGTAGCCGACGTTGTTGCCCCCTACCGTCTGCTCCAACTGGATGCAGAACGCGTAGATCGAATTCGCACCCAGGATGTCAATACCCGAGGTGTTGCTGTCCTCGTGGAAGGTGAAGAGTCCGGCGCTTGTCGAGCGCGTTCCCTGGCCATCGCCATTGAGGTTGAACCGTACGTTTCCGGCGCCGATCTGGCCGGTATAGTCCACTTGAATGTTGCTTGCGTTCGCGTCCGTCGCCAGGCCCAGGCAAAGGGCCGCTCCCGCAACGAACGCCGTGAAGAGTCGTTTCATCAATATCTCCGTTCCTAAATAAGGTGATTCTAGAGTAGTACTTACGAAGTCGGAGATACAACGTACTAGTGCATTTCATTAGTTATAGAACCCTTAGATAGAACTAGTGGAACTTCTACGCAGAGCCGCATCTGGACAGGACGGCTGTATTCGGCGTGAAGCGAGCATCAGCGGACGATGCGCCGCAAGGAGCGCCACTCCATTACGAGTGATTATATTTTATACGTTGCTATAAAGGGCGCTCTTGATCTGCCCGTCGAGGGTCCACCGATTAGCTCTGTTGCGGAAGCGGTCTAACTCTTCTCGCCCAGGGCCAGCACCGTCTCAAAATGAGGAGTTTCTTCCTCGCGGTGCACGGTGGCGACCTGGACATTGGTGAAGCCCGCCTTGAGGAGGGCCGCCTCGAGTTCGGCTTCGCCGAAACCGAGCCAGTGGTCCGCGTAGAGTTCCCGCGCTTCTTCGAAGTTGTGGCGCTTGAGGTCGAGAATGGCGATGCGGCCACCGGGGCGGAGCAACTGCCATGCCGCATCCAGGGCGCGTTGCGGGTGGAGCGCATGGTGGAGGGACTGGCTGAAGAAAGCGAGGTCCATCGAACCGTCCGCAATCGGCGGCGTCTCCAGGTCTCCCACGCGGAACTCAATGTTCGCGAGGCCGTTGCGGGTGGCGAGTTCCTGGGCCACCTCCACCATCCGGGGGGAGTTGTCGACGGCGATCACGCGGCGGGCGCGCCGGGCCAGCAACTGGCTGAACGCGCCTTCCCCCGCGCCGAGATCGGCGATGTCGAGAGGAGGCATCAGGAGCAGCAGCGCTTCGGCCAATCCGCGCCAGGAGCGCCCAGGAACATACTGTTTGCCGAAGCGCCCGGCCAATTCGTCGAAGTAGCTGCGCATGCGGTCCGCCCGCTTACGCAGAGCCAGGTCGAGGGCGCGCGCGTCGTCTTCCGCGTCGGGGATCTCCGCGCGGCTAGCCTCCAGGAGCGCGCGGATCTCCGGTGGCAGGACGCGCACCATCCGGTAGAGGACATTCTTCCCGGAGCGGCGGTCTTCCACCAATTCGGCCTGTTTCAGTTGGGAGAGATGCGTGGAAATGCGGCTTTGCCCCATGGCCAGGATCTCCTGAATCTCGGCAACGGAAAGCTCTTCCTTTTCGAGTAGAAACAGGATCCGGAGGCGGAGCGGATCGGCCAGAACGCGAATCGACTTGAGGATTGACGGCATGGGCAACTTAACGCTAAGATATCAACGTATCCCGATTCTTTGATTTGATCAAGAGCGGGCAGAACGTTTTCAAGGAGAACTTCAACGCATGAGCACGGTTGTGAACCCGGTTGCGACGGAGTATAAGGTAGCGGATCTCAATCTGGCCGAGTGGGGCCGGAAAGAGATCGGCATTGCCGAACATGAAATGCCCGGACTGATGTCCATTCGCCGCAAGTATGCGGAAGAGAAGCCGCTCGCCGGAGTCCGTATCACCGGTTCCTTGCACATGACCATCCAGACGGCGGTGTTGATCGAAACGCTGGTGGACCTGGGCGCGGATGTGCGCTGGGCAAGCTGCAACATCTTCTCGACGCAGGATCACGCCGCGGCCGCCATCGCCGCCGCGGGCGTGCCCGTCTTCGCGTGGAAGGGCGAGACGCTCGAAGAATACTGGTGGTGTACTTACCAGGCCGTGTCTCACCCCGGCGGGAAGGGTCCGGAACTGGTTGTGGACGACGGCGGCGACGTGACGCTGCTGATCCACAAGGGCTATGAACTCGAAGAGGGCTCGAATTGGGTGAACACGCCCTCGGAAAGCCACGAAGAGGATGTGATCAAGAGCCTGCTCAAAAAGGTGCATGCGGAGAACCCCACGCGCTGGCACGACCTGGTGAAGGCATGGCGCGGCGTTTCCGAGGAGACGACCACGGGTGTTCACCGGCTCTACAAGATGCAGAAGGAAGGCAAGCTGCTGGTTCCCGCGATCAACGTGAACGATTCGGTTACGAAAAGCAAGTTCGACAATCTATATGGCTGCCGGGAGAGCCTGGCGGACGGCATCAAGCGCGCCACGGATGTGATGATGGCGGGCAAGGTGGCCGTGGTTTGCGGCTACGGCGACGTGGGCAAGGGCTCGGCCGAAAGCCTGGCCGGTTTCGGGTGCCGGGTGATCGTGACGGAGATCGATCCGATCAACGCGTTGCAGGCGGCGATGGCAGGCTACGAAGTCACTACCGTCGAAGACACTCTGGGCCGGGGCGATATCTACGTCACCTGCACGGGCAACTGCGAAGTGATCACGCTCGAGCACATGAAGCGCATGAAGGACCAGGCGATTGTCTGCAACATCGGGCACTTCGACAATGAGATCCAGGTGGATCGCCTGAATGCGGAGAAGGGCGTCAAGCGCACTACGATCAAACCGCAGTACGACATGTACACGTTCGCGGACGGACACTCGATTTACCTGCTGGCCGAAGGCCGCCTCGTGAACTTGGGCTGCGCCACGGGGCACCCCAGTTTTGTGATGTCGAACTCCTTTTCGAACCAGACCCTAGCGCAGATCGATCTCTGGAAGAAGAAAGACGAGTACGCGGTGGGCGTCTACAAGCTGCCGAAGCATCTCGACGAGGAAGTCGCGCGGCTGCACCTCGAAAAGATCGGCGTGACGCTCACCACGCTGACCGACAAGCAGGCGGACTACCTGGGCGTCTCGAAGGACGGCCCTTACAAGCCGGAAGAATACCGCTACTAGACCAGGCCGTTCGCGAAGGACGGGAAGAAGGCCGCACTCGGGGAGAGTGCGGCCTTTCGGCGTTTTTTGGGCAGGCGGGATGAAGCGGCGATCCGCAATTTGCGATCTTCTCACCGGGCGATCTGGCGGAACGCGGACAGGGGTAAAATGAAACCGCATATGAACCCGCGCCAATACGAGGAAATGATCGCCGCGCATTTCCGCCGGAAGGGGTATGCGGTGCAATTGACTCCGCAATCGAACGATTACGGGGTAGATTGCATTGCGGAGCGGCCTGGGGAGCGCATCGCCATTCAAGCCAAGATGTATGGCCGCGGACTGCGCGCCGTGAACCGCAAGATGATCATGGAACTGCGCGGCGCGATGCACTATTTCGATTGCAACAAAGCCATTCTCGTGACGGACGGCGAACTCCTTCGCGACGCCTGGCAAGTGGCGGCAAAACTGGGCGTCGAAGTGATCTCCATGGAGGCTCCGGCGCATCCGGTGAACGAATCCCCGGCGGACGACGCCACGTTCGAGGCGATCTGGGCGAAGCACATTCTCCCGCTTGCGGGGAAGACGTTGACGCGGCCGAACGGGAAAGCAAACACGATTCTGGAAGTAGATTGGAGCGGGGTGAAACGGCTGACGTCGAGCGGAAGACGGCAGAAGATCTCCATCGAGATCTTCCGGTACGCGGTGAATAAGCTATTGATGCAGGGGCATATTCGAAGAGCTTGCATCAATGACGAATACCCGGAAAGAGCCTCCTCCGGCATCTGCCTGATCCTCTCCCAAGTGCCGACGATCCGGTATGACCAGCGAACCGCGAGTCTGGTATGGGATCCCTCCAAATGCAGCGCGTGAACAGCCCAATTTCCCTTACTGAAAGCTAAGGATGCGCAGGAGGCCATTGCTTCCCTCCGGCGCGCCTTCGCGGAGGTAACCGGCGAACACGGTGGCGGGCGCTTGCTTGCCACAAGCGAATTCGTGATCTTGGATGACGGCGCCGCCGCGGATCACGACAAGCTCGTTGGGCCGGTCGATCACCAAACGGAGCGGCGCGCCTTTGGCCTTCATCAGCGCAACCGGATGCGCGCCGCTGCAATCCATGGAATCGAGGACGGCGGCGGTGATCGAAGCCCCTTCCAATTCCAGAAAAGCTTCGATTGCGCGATCGGCATCCGATGCCGCGATATCCTCTGGAACGCCCTGCCGGACGTGCCCGCTCGAGGGTGGGCCGGCCCCCGCTTCACCGTGCTCCGCTTCCGCAATGTGCCTTTCCATTTCGCTCAACCTGGCGATCTCCTCCGGCTTAGCGGCATAGGAGAGGCCGCGTCTCACCGCGGCGTGGGCTTCCTCGAACTGGCGCAGTTGATAGTGCGCGTAACTCAACTTGTGAAAGAACTCGGGAGCGCCGGCCGCATCGACCTTGCCCACGGCGCGAAGAGCCGTAATCGCTCCCTGGAAATCGCGGATGTTCAGCAGGTAGCCTACCGCCCAATCGCGTGCTTGCCGGTTCGACGGGTCCAGACGGAGCGCTTCGTCAATCCATGCCTTGCAATCGGGATTCGCCGATGAGTAATCGCAGGCGAGCTCGGCGAGATGAAGATAGACCATGGAGTTCCGGCTCTTCCTCCGCGCGGCTTCCCGTAAATAGGGGAGCGCCGCTTTGCGATCTCCCGCTTCGAGAGCAAGATTGGCGCGGGATTCCTCGACCTCCGAGTTCAGGGGGAACCTGGCGGCGATGCCGTCATACCGCGCCTTGGCCCCTTCTCGATTCCCGGTGAC
>JADYZL010000107.1 GCA_020853155.1 Bryobacterales bacterium | reverse complement strand
GAATGACCGTGCGCTTGCCTTCCAGTAAGTTTGGCATGAATTCTTGAGTTTAGCGCAGCCGGAGGGCTGGTAGAAGAACGGATTCTGGAATACAGTGTAGGCACCGGCATTTGCAGCGATTGATCGAGAGAATATGTAGAATCGCTAATCGTTCGAGTGATTGCCCCGGTTGAAACACAGACTGCAATCGTCGCACTCAGAGAATTATGGACCCGTCACCGCTCCTCCGCTTCTCCGTCATTTTGAGTTTGGGGATCTGCCTGGTTTCCTCCGTTTCCAACGCGCAGGAGATGGTGCCCCCCGCGGAGTACACAGGGGTCAACATTGCCGTAAGCGACCTGGCGATTTTTGAGGCGGGCGTTCCGCGGAGCGATCTGAACTGCAAGGTGGAGCGATCGGATGCCGTGCTCGGCTTCGATATGAATTTCCACGCGGGTTACCACGTAGATCTGCCCCTGGCAGAAATGGGCGACGGGGATAACGTGCTGAGCGTGCTGTTCCGCGTCTATCCGGTGGAGCATCCGCGCGAGAAGCGATATTTTTCGCAGCGCTTCCGAGTGCCCAATTTTCCTGAAGTCGCGGAGGGCGAGACGGCGAAGGGCAGCGCGTATCTCGAGGGGAGCGTGCTTGCCGGACCCGGGAAGTACAAAGTGGACTGGTTGATGCGAGACCGCCGGGAGCGGGTTTGCGCATCCTCCTGGGCATTCGAGGTGCAACCGTACACGAAGGACGAAGCGCTGCCGATCACGCTGACGCCCGGCGTGGTGCGGGCGGCGCCGGCACATCCTTTCCAGGACTTCCACGACCGGGATGTACCGAAAGTTCCTGGCCGCGCGTCCCTTCATGTGAAGTTGCTCGTGAACTTCGCACCGCTGAATCTCAAATCCGCAGTGCTTCAACCGATCGACCTGGCCGCGCTCCTCTCGATTGTGAAGAGCGTCGCCCGGGATGAGCGGGTGGGGCAGATCTCGCTGGTGGCGTTCAACGTGCGGGAGCAGCGAGTTCTCTATCGCCAGACGGCGGTGGAACGGGTGGACTACGAAGCGGTGGGGAAGGCGATCGATTCTCTGCAACAGGGAACCATTCGTTACAGCCTGCTGGCCGATAAGAACAGCGACACGCGCTTTTTGACGAATTTGATCACCACGGAAATGTCCAGCGACCATTCGCTGGATGCAATGGTGTTCGTAGGGCCGAAGGTTTTGCTTGAAGAGAATCCGCCCGTGGAGCTATTGAGCGACGCGGGCCATGTGGAGTTCCCGTTGTTTTACGTGAACTACAACCTGAACCCGCGGGAGAACCCCTGGCGCGATGCGATTGGCGCCGCGGTAAAGTATTTTCGAGGCGCCGAATTCACGGTGAACCGCCCACAGGATCTATTTCAGGCATTGCGAAAGATGTTTACAGAGATTGAAGACTACCGGGCAAGAAAGCTGACGCCCTCACCAACGATCGGCCAATGAAACCACCGACTACCATGTTTGCGATCGCCTTGCTTGCCTTGCTGGTTGGCGCGCCCGCGCAGGGCCAGCATGGCCAGGAGATGAAGAAGAGCCTCGCGCCCTACGTCACCAGCCCTCACAACGTCGTCGAGCGGATGCTGGAATTGTGCGGCGTGGATGACGGCAAGGTGGTCTACGACCTCGGATGCGGGGACGGCCGTATTCTCATCGCAGCGGCCAAGAAGCATGGAGCGCACGCGGTGGGCGTGGAACTCTCGCCGAAATGGGCGCAGGTGGCCACGGATTCGGCGGTGGCGGCGGGCGTTCAGGACAAGGTGCGGGTCTTGCAGCAGGACATGATGGATGCCGACCTCTCCGGCGCCGATGTGGTGACCCTGTACCTGATCAGCGACGCGAATTCACGGTTGCGTCCAAAACTCGAGAAGGAACTGCGCCCGGGCGCCTGCGTGGTATCTCACGATTTTGAGATCGAAGGCTGGAAGCCACGAAAGGTGGAAAAGATCATGGTGTACCAGCGTCCGCACTCCATCTACGTTTACCGGATCTCCGCGAAGAAGTAGGCGTGCCCCCGCCCGGCCACAATTCCCTTCCCTCGCCCCTATCGCCGCAACCCCGCGCCCACGGCACGGCGAGCGATCATTGCAACCGGCGCACGCTGCTAAGCGGCGCAGCCGCATTATTCGTGAAGATGGGCGCCGGGAGCGCTCTGGCGCAGCCTCCGCTGAAGGAAAGCCCGCCAGCGCCGCAAGCCCCGGACGCCGCCTCCCCGCGGACGAAGGAACTGGTGGCGCGCATGAGTACGGAAACGCCACCGCCGATCGAGGTGGCGCACAGTATTTCCTACCGCCTCAGCACACGCGCGGATGCGGACCAGCGACGGCTGGATGTCTATCGCAACATGAGTTCCGGCAAGAATCCCGTTGTGATCTTTGTGCATGGAGGCGCGTGGCGCAGCGGACACCGGCGGCAGTATGTTCCACTTGGAGTTTGCCTGGCGCTGAATCGAATTACGGCGGTGATCCCGAACTACTCACAAGCGCCCGGCTATCGTTTTCCCGAACCTGAGCGCGATATTGCCGCGGTGGTGAACTGGGTACACGACAATATGAGCCGATTCGGCGGGGATCCCGAGAAGATCTTCTTGGCCGGGCACTCGACCGGAGCGCAGATCGCCGCCTTGGTGGCGCTGGACGCCCGCTACCTTGGCTTTCATTCGCTGCCGCTCACGGTGATCCGGGGCGTTATTTCCATCAGCGGAATTTACGAAGTGCCGGCGGGTTTCGAATACGCATTCGACGGCGAGGCGGACCGCGCAAAAGCCTCGCCGATGCGGTTCGTACGGGATGGAGCACCTCCGTTTCTGATCGTCCGCGGCGGGCACGACGCGCAACTGGTGCAGCGGCAAAGCGAACCCTTCGCGGAGCGCCTGCGAAAGCATGGAGTGAAAGTGGAGACGGAGGTTTACCCGGAAGAGGACCACAGTTCGATCATCGCGCTCGCGAGTATTCGAGAATCCCCCCTGCTTGAACGCATGACGCGTTTCGTGAAGGACCACTCCTAGCAGCCCACGGCCTAACGGGCCTCGTCGAAATAGCGCGCGATGACGGGCAGCGTGGCTTCCGCGATGTAGACGCTCGTTTCCTTCTCAAAGCAGGCCGCATAGCAGGGCTTTCCATCGCGAAGCATCACGGCGAGATCGAAGCCCGGCCAAGGAGACAGCGTGATGCGCTCGCCCTCTTCCCCGCGCAAGCCGGTACGGGCGAGTATGGCCAACAGATCCGGAAGGGCGATCTCCGCCAGGACGCTGCCGCTCTCCGGCAGATCACTCGCCCGCTCCAGGAACTGCCATTTCCCCTGCTTCGCGACAAGCACGGCCCGGACGCGGGCATGAAGCCCCGCGAGAAATTGCCGCAAGGGGTCGTCCTGAGGAGTGGCTTCGGGAACGGGCTCCGCCTCACGGCGCCGGAAACCGCGCGTAATGGGAATGATTTTCGCGCTCTTACCGGAACCGGGCATGGCAGAAAAAGCACTCGCTGCAAGGAATTTTGGCAGGTGCGGGTTCGCTCGCGCAAGAGCCTGGGGGCGAAAGGTCCGCGCGATTTCAACCGGAGCCATTCGCCCCGTATAATAAGTTCTTGGACCTCGAAAAAACCATCCTGCGCAAGGTTGGCGAAGCGATCGCGAAATTCGAGATGATTCGCGATGGCGACCGCATCGCCGTTGGCGTTTCCGGCGGGAAGGATTCCATCACCTTGCTGGAATCCTTACTGATCTTGCAGAAGCGCGCCCCGATTCGCTTCGATGTGGAAGCGTTCACGGTGGAACAAGGCAAGTTCATGAGCCCGATAGGGCCGGTGGGCGAGCATCTGCGGGAGACGGGCGTCCGCTGGCGCTACTATGAGGACGGACCTTCGCTCCAACTGCTGGAAGACGAGCCGGAGCACGGGTGCGACCAGTGCAGCCGTTTCCGCAGGAGGGCGGTCTACGAGATTGCCCGCGAACTTCATTGCAACGTCGTCGCCCTGGGTCACACGGCGGACGACTTCTGCGAATCTCTCCTAAGGAATGCAATGTTCACGGGCAAGCTGAGCGCGCTGCCCCCGGTGACGTATTCTCGTAAGGGGGAATTCCGTCTGATCCGGCCGCTCGTGTTTGTGACGGAAGATCTCACCCGGCGCTGGGTGCAAGACCGCCATACCCCGGTGATCCCCTGTGGATGCTCACAGAAAACCGGCACGGTGCGCCGTTCTTTGCGAGACTATCTTGCGGAACTCGAACAGGAGCATCCGTTCGTGAAAGAAACCTTGATCGCCGCCATGGGAAATCTCGATCCGAACCGGTTGCTTGACCCGCGCTTCCAAAGCCCCGGCCAGGAACTTCCGGAAACATTCCCAATCTTGACCGGGATGTAACCGTTGGTACACGCGATGAACGCTATACAATCGTCAGGCTGCCCGGCGATGACGGCAACCCGAGTGACGCCGGCTGCAGGACTGCCGGCCGAAAGGATTTAACAACGCATGTGCGCTCTTCGGTTCATCCCGCGCGAAGAGAAGTTTTTTGAGTTTTTTGGCGACCAATCGCGGATCTTGCGCGAAGCCGCTCAACTGCTCTCCGAAGGCCTGGCAAACGGCCGGGAAGTAATGGTATCGAACGCCAAGACGATCTCCGATCTGGAAAAGCAGGGAGATCTTGTCTACCGGGACGTCTACGAAAAGCTTCGGAACACCTTCATCACTCCCTTCGATCCGGAAGACATTTACACGCTCTCCTCGAAGCTCGAAGACGCGATCGATGGTGCGGACGAGGTGGCACGCCGCATCGTGGCCTATGAGCCGAACCATGTCTCACCCGGCATTACGTCGCTGTGCGAACTGTTGCTGCGCTCCACCCACGAACTTGAGAAAGCAATCCTGCTTCTCAAATCCGGCGGCGATGTGCAGCCGCATTGCCTGACGGTGCGTACGCTCGAAGAGGAATCCGACAAAGCGATGCTGGACGGGCTGGTGGATCTCTTCACCCGCGAGCAGAACCCGATCGAGATCATCAAGGTGAAGGATATCGTTCAGTTGCTCGAGGACACGATCGATTTCTGCGACGATGTCGGCGACATCATCACCAATATGGTCGTGAAGAACAGCTAGACGCCGGGTTGCCAGGGGAGCCATTCACTTCATGAGCCCAGAT
>JADYZL010000106.1 GCA_020853155.1 Bryobacterales bacterium | reverse complement strand
GTCTTTCGAGTGATTTAGGCCCCTCTACGCTAAACTGGAAGATGGTTCTTCTATGATCGACCCTATTCTCGCCAAGTTATTCGGCACTGCGAATGAGCGCGCCGTCAAGCGCATGCAGCCGGTGGTTCAATCCATCAATGCGCTTGAGCCCGCCATGGAAAAGCTCAGCGATGCCGAACTGAAGCAGCAGACCGTGAAATTCCGTGACCGTCTCGAGAAAGGGGAGACCCTCGACGACCTGCTTCCCGAGGCATTCGCCACGGTGCGGGAAGCCGGGCGGCGCGTGCTCGGCATGCGCCACTACGACGTGCAATTGATCGGCGGCATGGTGCTCCACCAGGGTAAGATCGCCGAAATGAAAACCGGTGAAGGCAAGACACTTGTCGCCACGCTGCCCGTCTACCTCAACGCGCTCGCGGGCAAAGGCGTGCACGTCATCACGGTGAACGATTACCTGGCCAAGCGCGATTCGGAGTGGATGGGCCAGATTTACCGCTTTCTGGGCATGACGGTAGGCGTCATCATTCATAACCTGAGCGACCGGCAGCGCCAGGAAGCGTACGGCTGCGACATTACCTACGGCACGAACAACGAATTCGGCTTCGATTACCTCCGCGACAACATGAAGTTTCGCCTGGAGGATTGCGTCCAGCGCGAACACTCCTATGCCATCGTGGATGAGGTCGATTCGATCCTCATCGATGAAGCGCGCACCCCACTCATTATCTCGGGACCTACCGAAGGCACCACCGACAAGTTCATCCGCCCGAACTCCGTCATTCCGTTTCTGGAGAAAGGCGAAGTCCACGATACCGATGAGCCCGGCGTGAAGCGCTATACGGGCGATTTCACGGTCGATGAAAAGCAGCGCGCGGTGGCGCTTACCGAAGAGGGCGTCCATAAGGTGGAGAAGCTGCTCGGCATCGAGAATCTCTACGACCCCTCGATGATCGAGATGAACCACCACGTGCAGCAATCGCTGCGGGCGCACGCGCTCTATCAGGTGGATCGAGATTACGTCGTTCAGGATGGCCAGGTGGTGATCGTCGACGAGTTCACCGGGCGTCTGATGCCGGGGAGGCGCTGGAGCGACGGCCTTCATCAGGCGGTGGAAGCCAAGGAAGGCGTGCGGGTGGAGAATGAGACGCAAACCTTTGCCACCATTACCTTCCAGAACTACTTCCGCATGTATTCGAAACTCGCCGGCATGACCGGCACGGCGGAAACCGAAGCGGCGGAATTCTCTAAGATTTACAATTTGGACGTCGTGGCAATCCCCACGAATCGCCCGCTCCTCCGCAAGGAAAACGCGGATGTCGTTTTCCGCACGCAGGAAGAGAAATGGCGCAATGCTGCCAAGGAGATCAAGGAACTTCACGAGAAAGGGCAGCCCGTCCTCGTGGGCACCATCTCTGTCGAGAAATCGGAGAAGCTCTCCTCCATGCTGAAGCGAATGGGGGTGCGCCACGAGGTCCTGAATGCCAAGAACCACGAGCGCGAAGCATCGATCATCGCCCAGGCCGGGCGCAAAGGCGCCGTGACGGTATCCACAAACATGGCTGGCCGCGGTACGGATATTCTGCTGGGTGGCAACGCAGAGTTTCTCGCCGAAGAACGCCTCAAGAAAGACGGAAAATCTCACACCACGGTCGCACCCGAAGTGTGGGAAGAAGCTCTGCGGGATGCGAAGCGCACCACGGACCTGGAGCACGACGATGTCGTGAAACTGGGCGGGCTGCATGTGCTGGGTACGGAACGCCATGAGTCCCGGCGCATCGACAACCAATTGCGCGGACGCGCCGGGCGCCAGGGCGACCCCGGCAGCAGCCGTTTCTACCTCGCGCTCGACGACGATCTGCTACGGATTTTCGGCGGCGAGCGGGTGCAAAACCTGATGCTGCGACTGGGCATGGAAGAAGACGTGCCCATTGAATCCCGGCTGATTTCGAAGCGGATCGAAGCCGCGCAGAAAGCCGTGGAAGCCCAGCATTTCGCCAGCCGCAAGCACCTGCTGGAATACGACGACGTCATGAACAAGCAGCGCGTGGCCATCTACGGGTGGCGGCGTCAGTTGCTTGAAGGGAAAGACCAGCGCGAACGCATCTTCGAAATGGTGCGCGCCTTGGTCGGTTATTACATCGACAATCGCTGCCCGGAGAATGCGCAGGCCACGAACTGGGATCTTACCGGTCTCCAGCAGGATATCCTCACGCAGTTCGGCGCGCGCATTGAGCCAAAAGACTATATCGAGAGCACGCGCGAGGAGATCGAGGAGAAGATCTACGCGCTTCTCGAAAAGCGTTACGACGATAAAGCCGCAACCGTTGGCCCGGAGGTGATGCGCGAGGCCGAAAGCGTCATCATGCTGAGCGTGATTGATGCCCAATGGAAAGACCATCTGCTTTCCATGGACCACCTGAAAGAGGGGATCGGCCTTCGCGGCTATGGGCAGAAAGACCCGCTCATCGAGTACAAGAAGGAGTCTTATGGCCTCTTCCAGGACTTGATGGAGCGCATCGAGGACGAGATCGTTCGCCACCTTTTCTTCCTGCAATTCCAGTTCAGTGAGCGGCCGCGGCAGGATGGCGGCGCCCTCGCCGGCGGCGGTGGATTCGATGGCGGCTTGGATTCTCCCTTCGCCGGAGCCAGTGAGCAAGTATTCGACGGCTACGTAACGAACGGAGTAAGTGCCGACGCCCAGCAGAGGCGAGCGGATCGCGAGCTGGCCAATGTCACACAGAGCATTCACCGGGCCAAGGACCGCGAACTATCCCGGTTGCAGATGGGTGGCGGAGAAAGCGGCGCGCCACAGTCTGTGAAACGGGCGGAACCCAAAGTTGGCCGCAACGACCCCTGCCCCTGCGGCAGCGGCAAGAAGTACAAGAAGTGCTGCGGCGCGTGAAGCGATCGTTTCTTGCGCATGGAATTGGCGGGAACCAACCGGGTGGAACGTTGATCCAAAGGTACATAGTCACGCTCCAACCAGGGAAAGGGCCTACCCCCGATATGACAACCACCGCCACCCCACTTCGATCGCCGTCATCCCCTCGCCACGCGCTGTCGCTCGTCATCGTCACGCTACTCCTCTGCGCTCCCGCTTGGGCTGCGCTTTGGACCGACCGCTTAGGGGATTTTGAGCGGCAGAACGCCTCTCCATACGCGCTCCCGAACGCCCATCTCTCCCAGGAATACGGAATAGAAGCCGCCGAGCGTGCCGAGTACAAGGCCGGGAACCGCCGCTTCACCGCCACGGCTTATCAGACCGCGGATTCGACCGGCGCCACAGCCCTATATCAATCCCTGCAACCGGCTGGCGCTAAGCCCTCGGAATTCGAGAACAAGGCCGTGGAAGAGGCGTTCGCTCTGTCATCGGTAGAAGCTAATTCTACAACTGTCGTTCAATACCAGAACTACGTGATGGTGTTCGAGAATGATCGCCCCACGTGGCAGGTTGTGAAGGACTACCTGGGCTATGCACCGAATCTCGGCATCTCCACCCCGCCCCCGCTGCCGGGCTACCTCCCCAAGGAGAACCGGGTTCCCGGCACGGAACGCTACATTTTGGGGCCGGAGTCCCTGAATCTTTACCTGCCGGACGTGCCGGCCGGGATCGCTGCGTTCAGCCTGGGCGCGGAAGGGCAGGTTGCGGAGTATGAGGCGGACGGTAACCGGTTGAAATTGGCGATCCTGTCGTATCCCACGCCTCAATTGGCCCGCAAGAAGCTCGAAGAGTACCGATCCCTCGGAAACCCGGTGCTCAAGCGGGAAGGAACCTTGATCGTGTTTGTGGCCTCCCCTTCGAACCGGGATTTCGCGGAACGGGTCGTCTCTCTCATCCGCTATCGCGCCGCCGTCACGATGAATGAGAAATTGACGTCCCCAGCCGAGGAGTTCCGTCAACTGATCGTCAATATCGTGATCATGGTAGCCGTCCTGATCCTGCTCGCGGCCGTCGCCGGCATCGCGTTTGGGGGGCTTCGCTTCTTGCGCCGGAGGAATTCCTCCGCGGACACCGATGACTTTCTCCGCCTGCGCATCGACTAATTTTTTTGCCCGTCACGACCGGGACGAGATCCGGCGCAAATGAAAATCGAAGTCGTTTGAATTCTGAAGTATACATTTCCCACCGGAGATGCCTCTTGCACGACACCATCTCCAGGGCGGGAATTTCACCAATTACTACAGTCGTAAATCACTTGACTTCATTCGTGGAGGGTCATAAGATCCAACCAAAGGGTTTTGACGGTCTAAAGTTTTCGTCGAAACCGATTCTCCCAAACGAATACCAGCAATGGTAGT
>JADYZL010000105.1 GCA_020853155.1 Bryobacterales bacterium | reverse complement strand
TTACCATTGTGGTTTAGGGTCGGCCCTGCAGCCCATACCGGAAAGGGAATGGTTTGGCGGCAATCTCAACGTTGATCGCGGACGACGAGGAACTCGCCAGGGAAGAACTTTCCTACCTGCTGCGGGAGTACCGGGACGTCGAGATTTTGGGCTTTGCCGCGAACGGCATCGAAGCGCTGAAACTGATTGAGGACTTTGAACCAGACCTCGTGTTTCTCGATGTCCAAATGCCTGGTTTCGATGGGCTCAACGTCATCCGGAGACTCCGTGAGAAAGAGATTCCCGCCCCCGCCGTCATCCTCACCACCGCCTTTGAGCAATACGCCGTCGAGGCCTTCCGGGAGGAAGCCTTTGACTATCTGCTGAAGCCCATTGAGAAGGAACGGCTCGATATCACGATGGAGCGGGCCCGGCGTCAACTTGCCGAGAAGGCGAAACTCCAACCCACGGATCCAACCGAGATCGCGCCCCGGTCCGCCGCACCGCGCAACGCCAAGCTGATGGTGAAAGCGCATAACAGGAACTTCATCGTCGACGAGCAGGAAATCATCTTCGCCACCATCAACGACGGCCTGATCACCGTGGTTTGCTCGAACGTCGAGGGGACCTGCAATTTCCGCACGCTGGAGGAACTCCAATCCAGCCTCGATTTGGATCTTTTCTGGCGGGTGCACCGTTCCTACCTGGTGAACATCAACCACATCCGCGAAGTGATCCCATGGTTCAAATCGAGCTATCAGCTCCGGATGGACGATAAGGGCCAGGCGGTGGTGCCGGTCAGCCGCGTGCAGACGAAGCGTCTGCGCAGCATGCTGAAGCTTTAGCGCCGATAGTTGGAACAAGCGCCATGCCTCCCCTCCCGCGCCAGCCGTCTAAAACCGGTTCCCGCGCGAACGATTCTTCGATATCCTGAAAGTTCGGGCCGCTTCGAGGTGCTTGTGTCTTTATTCGAAGGCGTCATCGCCGCTTCCGTGACCCCCTTGCGGGCCGATAGCTACGAACCCAATCTGGCTGCGTTTCTCGAAGCGGTCGATTTCCTCTGCCAGTACCCCCTCGCCGGTATCGTCGTCCTCGGCAGCACGGGCGACATGGTGCATTTCGACGTTCCCGAGCGGATCAAGATCCTGGAGTTTGCCCGCAAGCGATCCGCGCTGCCGGTGATCGCCGGCGTAACTCATTCGACTCTCGAAGGAACGGTGGAACTCGCTCAGCATGCCGTGGAAATCGGCTGTGATGGCTTGCTGGTGATGCCGCCCTACTACTTCCGCTATGGGCAGGAAGAACTGAAGACGTTCTACCGCGAAGTCGCCCGCCGCGTGGGAGTCAAACTGCCGATTCTCGCCTACCACATCCCCGCTTTCACCAACCCGCTGGCATTGGACACGGTTTGGCAACTCATCGAAGAAGGCGCCATCGCCGGCGTGAAGGATTCGAGCGGTGAAGCGGAGCGGATGGAATGGCTGATCGGGAAGCGGTCGCTGCGTCCATTCCACCTCCTGAATGGCGCGGATCGCCTGCTGCGGCAGGTCTGGCATCATCCGGGCATCGGATGCATTTCGGGGATAGCGAGCGCCGTGCCGGAGTTGTTTCTTGCCTACCGTGCGGCGATGTCGGGCGCGCGGCAAGCGGAATCAGCCCGGCTGGGAGACTATGTATCGGAGTTTTGCAACTGGTTCGACGAATTCCCCGATGCAATCGCCGTGAAAACCGCCCTGGCGTCACGCCGGCGTCTTGCGATTCCGCACGCGATTCCACTGAGTTTCGAGCGCCAACAGAAGCTTGTTGATTTTCAAGGGTGGTTCGAATCGTGGTTGCCCGTTGTCCTTGAGGCCTCCACCGCGGTATCCGCACCCGGTTAGCGAAGGCACGCCGGCGGGCGGCGCAACCAGCGCACCCCGGCCTTGCCATCCATGCGAACAGCGGCGGTGGCCCCTCCCACCAGATCCTTGCGTGGCTCGAAGTAGCTGGTGAGTTCCACCAGACGGATCGCGATGTCTTCGGCCATATCCGCGGAGCCCGTGAAGTAGTTCTTCCATTGCGCCACTTCCGCCTGGGCCCGCTCCGTCTTGCCCGCCAGAAACTCCATGGCGATGGCAGGCATTCCGAAGGCCAGAAAGCGCGTCCCCGTTGCGGGAATCTCCACCGGAATCACGTTGGTGCGAGCATCCATCTTTCCACCGGCTGCGGCAACCGGTTGCACGGTAGCTCTCACCAGATTCACCTCGTCCGCTCGATCAAGACCGGCGAAGAGTGCGGAAGTCTGCGATTCCGCTTGAGGCCCCCCAAAGAGCGCCGGCGGGAGCGTCCGGATCTTCGCCGCCATCGCCCGGGCCCACGCCTCGGCAATGCTGGTTAAGGAACTCCTGCTCAGGTAGGGGTTGTCTCCCACAATACGCTGCGCCGCCGTTCGCGCTTCATCGGCGGCGCTCCAATCGCCCACGCCAACCAGTCCCGATGCCGCAAAGAGCACCTTGTTCGCCGGTACGGCCAGCTTGCAAACTTCGTCCTGGAATCCATCGGTGCGAAAGCTTGCCTTGCTATCCGCCGCAATCACAATGCGCTCGCGCGAACAGGCCGCCACGATGATCGTGCCGCCCTCAAGGAAGGCCGGCGGACTTGGCCCGGTCTGCTGCCCGCGCGCCGCCGATGGAATCGCCGCCATCACCGCGAGGCCCCATCGCCGCCGCGTAAAGTGCGAAGGGCCAGCGGTTGAGTTAGACCGCATTAGGCTTCTCCTTTCCGTTGGCGGCCCCGCGCGGTCTTCCCTTCTTTGCGTTCACTTCGGCTCAGTTTCGCAGGTATCCGGATCGCCAGATCTTCCGGGACATTCACGATCAGAAAAACCGCCACAACCAGTAGTGGCCAGGTGTGTACCCAAACCCGATGAAGGGATGCGGAAAGGATGGGGCCGGGCCGTTCTCCCATCAGCAGAAACGAAGCCAGATAACCTGCCCAGAGCAGTGCCAGGATGGC
>JADYZL010000104.1 GCA_020853155.1 Bryobacterales bacterium | reverse complement strand
TGAGCGCCGGCGCCGGCCTATAAGGGGAAGTCTCGGGGAGTTCGCTTCGTTACCAGCCGCGCCCTGCCATCAGTTCGCTCTCCGCCATCGCCGCGACGCTCTGGCCGCGCATCGGCTCGCCGACATCTTCGCAGGCTTCGAGCACCTTAGCGGGGTGGTTCCAGTAGGTAGCCGCCTTGACGATCGCCTTGGCGTGCCGCGCAGGGTCGCTCGACTTGAAGATCCCGGAGCCGACGAACACCGTCTCCGCGCCCAGCGACATCATCAGAGCCGCATCGGCGGGAGTCGCAATGCCGCCGGCCGAGAAGTTCGGCACGGGCAGCCTGCCGGTCTTGTGGACCATCTCCACCAGATCGAGCGGCGCTTGCAGATTCTTCGCTTCCGTGGGGAGCTCGTCGCTGCGCAGGCTCTGCACGTGGCGGATCTCCTTCATAATCGTACGCATGTGACGGACGGCTTCGACGATATCGCCCGTTCCAGCTTCTCCCTTGGTGCGGATCATCGCCGCGCCCTCGCCCACGCGCCGAAGCGCCTCGCCGAGGTTGCGCGCGCCGCAGACAAAGGGCACGCGGAAATCCCGCTTGTCGATGTGGTTCTCTTCGTCGGCTGGGGTGAGCACTTCGCTCTCGTCGATGAAATCGACGCCCAGCGCTTCGAGCACTCGCGCCTCCATGAAGTGGCCGATCCGCGCCTTGGCCATCACGGGGATGCTGGAAATTGCCTGAATGCCCCGGATCATGTGGATCGCGGACATGCGGGAAACGCCGCCTTCCCGGCGGATGTCGGAGGGGATCCGTTCGAGCGCCATCACGCTCACCGCGCCCGCTTCCTCTGCAATCTTGGCCTGCTCCGGCGTGGTGACATCCATGATCACGCCGCCCTTGAGCATCTCCGCCAAGCCCACTTTGAGCTTGAAGTCTTTCCGTTGTTCGTCGCTAAGACGGCGGAAATCCGCGATCATGTCCGCGAATTGTTGACGTTGATTTCCATTTTCCATTTCGAATACTCCCCAAAAAAAAGAACTCCCTATCCTGGCGAACTAGACCATCGCCGTGTGCATCTCCGCTGCCCCGGAGCGCGCGCCCCGGGCCAACTCCTCCTCGAATACCTCACCCAGCAGTTGGATGCCGCGTTCGATTTCGAGCGGCGTAAGTCCGCCAAAGCTCAGGCGAAATGCGCCCGTTTCCAGGCGGTTCACCGCAAAATAGCGGGCCGGAAGGTAGCTCACCCCTCTCGCCTGCGCAGCGGCAAGCGCGGCCCCGGCATCGAGCGGCGCGGGCAGACGCACCCAAAGATTCAAACCGCCATCGGGCGTTGTGAATTGGGAACCGGTGGGCAAGTATCTCCGGCAACCCTCCAACGCAGCCTCGAGTTGCGCAAGACCCGACTTGCGCACCAGGCGCAGGTGCGCCGCCAGACGGCCGCTCTCGGCGAACCGCAGCAGCACGGCTTGCGAGAGCTGATCCGTGTGGAGATCCGTGGCCTGCTTGATCTCCGCAAGGCGTCGGATCAGTGGGCGGGGCGCAATCATCCAGCCCACTCGAAGGCCGGGAAAGGCCACCTTAGAGAAGCTCCCCAGCAGCACAACTTCGTCCGCGCCGGGCAAAGCCTTGATCGCCGGCGTTGCCTCGCCGCGGTAGCGCAGAGCGCTGTAAAGGTCGTTCTCTACAAGTAGTACTCCGGCGCGGTTAGCCGCCTCGAGCATGGCTTCCCGCGCTTCGAGCGGGATGGTGGCGCCGGTCGGGTTCTGGAAGCTGGGCGTCAGCACCGCCATGCGGGGTCGCTCGCTCTCGATCAGACGGGCGAAATCCACGGCCGTCACGCCGCGCTCGCCAACTGGCATTCCCACCAGACGAACTCGAGCCTGGGCCAGGGCGGATTTCAGCCCCGGGTAAACCGGCTCTTCCACAAGCACGGTGTCGTCCGGCGAAAGCACCGCCCGCGCCAGGAGATCGATGGCCTGCTGGCAGCCGTTCGTGATCAGAATATCGTCATTGGCCCGGCCAATCTGGCGCTCTTCCCCCTCTTCCAGAAGATACTGGCGAAGCGGCGCGTAGCCGAGCGGAGAGCCCAATTGGAGCACCGTGTGCGCGATCTCCGTCGAGAGCACCTCTTCGCAACTGAGGCGGAATTCGTCCAGCGGGAAAAGTCCGGCGTGCGGCCTTGAGGTCGCGAAGCTGACTTCGACCGGGGCCGGAACCACCCCGTTTTGCGAAACGAAGCCGATTTGCGGAGTGAAGCCGAATTGAGGCGTGAAGCCGGTTTGCGAAACGAAGCCGGCTGGGAGAGGAAGTGGCTCGGAAACATACGGCTCAGAACCGTATAGAGAGGGGCGAACCCGTCCCTCCGCAACAAAGCTGCCGCGCCCGACATGGCCGCGAATGAGCCCCTCTTCCTCCAACAGTGCATAAGCGGAAGAAACCGTCGCGCGGTTCAGTTCCAATTGCTGCGCCAGGTCCCGGGTGGCGGGAAGCCGGTCTCCGGAGGAAAGCTCCCCACGGAGAATCCGCTCCCGGATCTGCCGGTAGAGCTGGCGGTACAGCGGCAACGCCGCTTGCGTATCGAGCTGGATCTCCACCAAAGACATTCCCAGGCCAATGGTATCACAATGGCCTAATCCATGCCATGCCACTGCCAGCCATTCTTCCGGCGACTCAGAACGGCCAGACGGCCGTCGTCGTGTAGCCGCCGTCGCAGGCGATCACCTGCCCGGTGATAAAGTTCGCCCCTGGGCTGGCCAGAAAGACTGCGAGAGGGGCCACCTCTTCCGGCGTGCCCATGCGCGGCATGGCTTGCGAGGCGCGCAGCCATTCGTGCATCTTTTCGTCCTGCCACATGGCGCGGTTGAGATCCGTGAGGATGAAGCCGGGGGCGATGCAATTCACCTGGACGTTGTCGCGCCCCCATTCCGCGGCTAACTCGCGGGTGAGCGCATCCAGGCCGCCCTTCGTCATCGCGTAGACGCTCAGCTTGGGAACCCCGACCAGTGCGCCGACGCTGCCGATGAAAACCACTGTCCCACCCCTGCCCCGCCCCACCATGCGGCTGCCGAGAATCTGGGTGAGTTCGACGATGCCGTGAAGGTTGGTCTGAAAGATCCGATCCACCTCCTCGCGCGTGTACTCGTGGAAAGGCTTGCGAATGTTCATTCCCGAGACATTGATGAGGATGTCGATCTCGCCGCAGGCATCCGCGGCGCGGCGAATGGAATCGGCGCTCGTGAAATCGAGCGCTAACGCATCGGCTTCGCGGCCTTCCGCGCGCAGGGCGGCGGCATGAGTTTCGAGCGCATCAAGGGAACGCGCGGCCAGCGTGACGTGCGCCCCGGCGCGGGCCGTGGCTTGGGCAATGGCCAGCCCAATCCCCCGGCTGGCTCCAGCTACCAGGGCTTTCTTCCCGGCGAGCGAAAAGGGGTTCCGCGTTTCCATGTCGAGTGGTTCTCCGTTCGTGGCGCAGGCTGCTCTTGGAGGGCCAACCCGCTCCTCCAGATATACCCGATCCCAGGGCTGGATGGGGAGGCTTGGCCGCCTTCGTAACGCGGCATCAGCAATGCGAGGGGTGGGCAAGCGAGAATGGAGAGCAGATGCTCTTCCGCATGCTGGCGCTCGACCTGGGAAAGAAACGCATCGGCCTGGCCGTGAGCGATCCGCTGGGCGTGACCGCGCAGGGATTGCCGACGTACGCCCGTGTGAATCTGCGGGCGGACCTGCTGGCAATTCATCTGAAGGCGAAGGAATTGGACGCCTCCGCGATTCTGATGGGGCTGCCGAAATCACTCCAGGGCGAGGAGGCGCGGCAGGCGCAGTGGGTGCGGGAGTTCGGCGCCCGGCTGGAGGAGCGCAGCGGGCTGCCGGTGTTCTACTGGGACGAACGATTTACTTCCGTGGAAGCCGAGCGCGTCCTTAAGCTGAAGCGCGGCGGCCCCGCGGGAAGCAAGAGCCGCCTGCTGCAGAAGGGCCAGGTGGACCGGCTGGCCGCGGTGCTGTTATTACAGAGCTATCTCGATGCCGGGCTGCCGGGCGTGGGAATCGAAGAGGGCGCGGAACCAGGGGACCTGCTGGACGGCGGTGAATTCGAGGAGAGGGATCTGCCGGAACCAACGGTACCTCTACCGGAGCCCGCGAGGCCGCGTGGCGGAAGACGGCGGCGGCGCGCCTGGGATGACGATTCGGGTGAGGACGAGGAATGAAGGGCGTAAAGCGGTTCCTTCGCATCGTGATCTTTCTGTTTGCCCTCGCACTGGCGGCGGGCGCATTCGGGGCATATACGTGGCGGCAGATGGAGGTTCCGTACCAGGGCTTCGGCGAGCAGGCAGTGTTCCTCGAAGTGGAGCGCGGGATGAGCAGCGGGCGCATCGCCGGGCGGCTGGCGGAAGCGGGCATCATCGCGCACCCCTGGCAATTCCTCCTCTTGCGCTACCTGCGACCGGGAGCGACGCTCCAGGCCGGCGAGTACCGCTTCACCGGCCCCGCCAGCGTCAGAACGGTGTTCGCGCGGCTGGTGCGCGGGGATGTCTATTACGTCTCTCTCGTGATCCCGGAAGGTGCGAATCTGTTCGAGATCGCAGCGCTGGTGGCCGCATCGGACTTGCGCAATGCGAAGGATTTTCTGAAGCACGCGCGGGACCCTTCGCTGGTTCGCGATCTCGATCCGGAAGCGCCTTCGCTCGAAGGGTATCTCTTCCCGAGCACGTATCAGTTCCGGCGGAAAGCCACGGCGGCGGAGATCTGCGCCCGGCTGACCGGCGAGTTCCGTAAGCAATGGAAGGCATTGGGCGCACCCGCGGGAGCACATCGCCTGGTGACGCTGGCCTCGCTTGTCGAGAAGGAGACCAGCATTGCGGAGGAGCGTCCGGTGGTGGCAAGCGTGTATGGGAACCGGCTGCGCGAAGGAATGCGCCTCGATTGCGACCCCACCGTGATCTACGCGGCGCTTCTCGAAGGGAAGTATCGCGGCACGATATACCAATCGGATCTCCAGCGCGATAGCCCCTACAACACCTACCGCCGGGCCGGGCTGCCTCCGGGGCCGATCGCCAACCCCGGCGCAGCCGCGCTGCGGGCCGCGATCCACCCGGCGGAAACCGGGTATCTCTTTTTCGTGGCGAAGGGCGACGGCAGCGGTGCGCATCGGTTCTCCGAGAATCTTTCCGGACACACTGCGAATGTGAACAACTATCGCAAGGCGGTGAAAGCAAGTGGAGCCGGCGCGCGCTGAACGGCAGACCTCACGCCAGTTGCGGCGCGCCGCCATTGCCGCTTTCATTGAGCGGGAACGGTGGCGGGTGGTGGACACCGCGGCCTGGGATGCCCTGCGCGGCGCTTTCGGTACGGTTACCGAAAGCACGCTTCGGCATGACCTATTGGAGAGCGGATTCCCGCTCGATCCGCTTGTGGAAGGTGTCCGCCTCGATGCCCTGGAGGAATTGGCACGCAGCTTGACGGCCTTGGCCGAATACGAGCGGAGAGCGGCGGAAGTGTTGCGGAAGGGGGCAATCAGCCCGGCAAGGAAACGCGTTCTTGAAGCCCGGCGCAAAGCCGAAGCGGTGCTGCGGAACCCCAGGGTTTCCGCGGAGAAAAGCGCGGCGATGGAGGAGAAATTTCTCTGGCTGCGAACGTGGCTGGAGAACCCGGAGTTGTTCGTGGAATGGGCTCCCCTGCGGCTGCGGCAAATTCGAAACCTCAGGGGCGGCTCGTCGCATCCAATGGCTTGAAAGTCCTCACGGCAGCGCATGGTTTGCAGAGCGCGATTTGTGCTTTACAATGGGGGTCAGCGGCCTGTTTCCGGTGGTAAGGTTCCCCGAACAAATCCTATTGCCTGAAGCTGCGAGATGCCTTTATACTGACGTTTCGGCACTCCGCGATGGCGGGTGGTTCGTCGGCTTGGCACAGGCGCGGCGAAGTTGCCGGTGAAGAGTCGTTCAGTATGGTGAACGGGAAGAATAGCAGCGTTTCCGATGAATTCGATATCAACGCGCCCCACCGGGAAGCGGCGATGTTCTATGGGCTTTTTCTGCGCGGGCACTCCGCGGAAAGGCTGCGGCAGGATATCGATATTCCGAAAGCGCTCACGGACCGGTGGACCAACCACAACGCCTACCAGGAAGGTCCATTCCAGGACAACGTCCAACAGATGGTGCGCTACCGTAAACAGGTATTAGCCATCTTCGATGAACTGGTGAGCAACCAGCGGAATTACCCCGGTCTGCAATAGCCGCGGGCGCCACCGTTTCCGCGCGAGGGCGCGGCCTTCATCCCACGTTCAACTGTCAGCTTGGCCCGTCTCCCGTCTGCTGAACCAGGGATAGAGTATCGGCAGCAGCAAGAGTGTGAGGAATGTGGCGGAGGCTAACCCTCCAATCACCACCGTCGCCAGGGGCCGCTGCACTTCCGCTCCCGGCGATGTGGAGAGCGCCATGGGGATGAAACCCAGGCTCGCGACAAGGGCAGTCATCAGCACCGGACGCAGACGGCGGCTGCACCCATCGAAGATCGCCTGCATCATCGGTTCCCCCGCTTGCCGCAGTTGATTGATGTAGCTCACGAGCACAATCCCGTTGAGCACCGCCACGCCAAACAGGGCCAGTAAGCCGATGACGGCGGAAACGTTCAGGTTCAGGCCTCTCAGCCAGAGCGCGGCAACGCCCCCCACCATCGCGAACGGCACGTTCAGCAGAATGAGGAACGCCTGCCGCGTGGAACGGAAAGTGGCGAACAGCAAACCAAAGATGATGAGGATGGAAGCGGGCACCACAATCGCCAGCCGTTGCATGGCGCGGCGCTGGTTCTCAAACTGGCCTCCCCATTCGAGGGAATACCCTGGGGGCAGCGGCAGACCGGCGGCCACCTTGCGCTGCGCCTCCGCGACGAAACTACCCATGTCCCGGCCCCGGACGTTGGACTGAACCACGATGCGGCGGTTGCCGCCCTCGCGGGAAACCACCTCCGGGCCGCGCGCGAGTTCAATCGCCGCCACGTCGGAAAGGGCAACGCGCTCGCCGCCGGGAGCGGTGAGAAGGATGCGCTTGAGATGCTCCGGCGAATCGCTGTAACCCTTCGGCAGGCGCAGCACGATATCGAAGCGGCGCTGGCCGTCAATGAACTCGGAGATGGTGCTTCCCCCGATCGCCGAATCCATCACTAACCGAAGATCGTCCACATCGAGGCCATAGCGGGCAAGGGCGGCGCGATCCGCGCGAACGCGGAGTTCCGCCACGCCGGAGATCACCTCCATCTGGGTGTCGGCCGCGCCATGCACATGGTTGACGATGTGGAGGGACTGTTCGGCCAGGCGCTGCAGCGTGTCCGTATCGTCGCCGAAAATCTTGAGCGCCACATCTCCCTTAGTGCCGGAGACGGTTTCATCGAGGCGCATGGCCATCGGCTGCGTGAAGTTGATGCCGATGCCCGTGACCACCTGGAGCTTCCGGTCCATCGCCTCTATGAGGCCAACCTTGGTTCGGGCGGTAGTCCACTGCTCACGCGGCTTGAGGGTGACGTAGACATCGGCCTCATAGATCCCCATGGCTTCCGTGGCGAAATCCGGCCGCCCGATCTTGCTGACGACGCCGGTCACCTCCGGAAACTCGTGAAGCACTCTCTCGACATCGCCGCTCAGCGCCACGGATTCGGAAAGCGAAATACCGGGAAGCTTGATGGTCTGCAGCAGAATGGAGCCTTCGTCGAGGCGCGGCATGAACTCCGTGCCGATGAATCCCAGGGAGCCGATGGCCGCAATCAGCACGACGGCAGCCACCCCGAGCACCAGCGCCCGGCGCGTAAAGGCCCAGCGCAAAAGCACGACATAGCGGCGGCGGACATGGTCAAACCGGTGCTCCGTATGTTCCTTCACCCCGTTCTTGAGCAGCAAGCTGGCGACCGCCGGAACGACGGCGAGTGCAAGAACGAGCGAGCCGAGCAGCGCGCTGCACACGGTGATCGCCATGGGCCGGAACATGCGGCCCTCCAGGCCTTCAAGCGTAAGGATGGGCAGGTATACGGCGATGATGATGGCGATGGCGAAGGTGATGGGGCGCGCCACTTCCACGGAGGACGCGCGAATCCGCCGCATCGCGTTGAAATGCGAATCACCGGGTTCGCGCTTCAAGCCGCGGACCGCGTTTTCCATCATCACCACGGAACCATCCACCATCATTCCGAAATCAATGGCGCCGAGGCTCATCAGGTTCGCGCTAATACCGAAAGCCATCATCCCTAGGAACCCGAACAGGAGAGAAAACGGGATCACTGCCGCGACAATCAGCGCGGCCCGGATATTGCCGAGGAAGAGCAGCAGGATTACCACGACGAGCAGCCCCCCCTCGAGCAGGTTGCGGCCGACGGTGGCGATGGTAGTGTCAATCACCTCGGATTGATCGTAAAAGGGCAGGAGCTTGACGCCTTCGGGCAGGTGGAGTTCAGAGAGCTTTTGCTTCACGCGTTCAATGACGCGCTTGCCGTTTTCACCCTTGAGCATGATCACCATGCCGGAAACGCGTTCGCCGAGGCCATCCCGCGTTACGGCGCCTTGGCGCGGCATGGCGCCCAGTTGCACCGTGGCCACGTCTTTCACCATCACCGGGCTGCCGCTCGATGAGAGCATGACGATGTTTTCGATATCCTTGATGTCGCGCACCCGCCCAAGGCCACGCACGGTGTATTGCTCGAAGGCGTGCTCAATGTATCCGCCGCCAAAGTTCTCATTGTTGGCGGCAACGCGGCGGAATACATCCCGGAGCGTGAGGCCGAAGGATTGCAGACGCACGGGGTCCACCACCACCTGGTACTGCTGTGTCTCCCCGCCCCAGGTATTCACCTCATTCACGCCGGGGACGCCGCGGAGTTGGTTCTTCACCATCCATTCGTGAATGGTCTTGAGCTCCATCAACGAATACTTCTCTCCCTCGACGGTGTATTGGTAAACCTCGCCAAAGGCCGTGGCCACCGGGCCGAGAGTAGGTTCGAGGCCCGGGGGCAGGCGCGTCTTCGCCTCCTGGATCCGCTCGTTGACAACTTGGCGTGCGAAGTAAATATTCACGGAATCGTCGAAAGCGACGGTGACCATGGAGAGCCCGAGCTTTGAGATGGAGCGAACGCCTTCGGCGCGGGGCAGGCCCATCACGCTCGCTTCGAGCGGATAGGTGACGAGATCCGCCACTTCGTCCGGGGCCATGGCGGGCGCCGTGGTGACGATGGTGACCTGGGTGGGCGTGAGGTCCGGAAACGCCTCAATGGCAACGTTATTCAGGGCGTAGATGCCCGCGCCGATCAGCGCAAGCACACCGGCGAGCACAAGCCAGCGATTCTCCAAATGAAATTCAACAAGGCGCTCAAGCATCAGGCGGGTTCACTCGGCAAGCGAGGCCTCCAACAGCTTGGACTTGAGCAGAAAACTGCCCCGCACCACCACTTGCTCCCCGGCGTTTACCCCGGAAAGGATGAGGCGCATCCCATCGCGCGGGGCTCCGGTTTCCACCGGGCGGACGGCGAAGGCGCCTTCCGCGACCCGCACAAAAGCGACCGCCTGCCCGTTCAAATCCTGGATGGCGTCCGTTGGAAGAAAGACGCCCGTCTCGGAGCCGCTCGTGGCAATCTCCGCATCGGCATACATCTCCGGGCGGAGGCGCATTTGAGGATTGGGCACTTCGATGCGGACGCTCACCGTGCGCGTGGCAGGGTTCAACTCAGCGCCGATGCGCGCGATCCGTCCGGGAAATATTTCCTCCGGAAATGCCTGGGTGTGCACGGCGACCTCCATCCCTTCCCGGAGGGCGGCGAGATGCTGCTGTTGCACCTCGGCGATCATCCAGAGGTTCGAGAGATCGCTGATCACATATAGAGTCTGCGCCATGGGGACGATCGTTCCCGGGGCTGCGGGGCGCTCCATCACCATGCCGGAGACGGGCGATGTGACTGGGATCAGATCCGTGCTCTTATAGCCCGAGGCGAGGTCTCCGGGCGCCTTGGATGACTCCGGCTGAACGTGGAGGAACTCCTCGATATGAATGCGCTGGCGCTGCAATTCGGCCTTGGCGTTGGCTATCTGGCCCTCCACGTCGCGCACGTCGGATTCAGCCTGCTGCACCTGCTGTTCCGACGCGGCTTTCAGATCGTACAGCCGCCTTGCACGCGCCGCTTGCGCCTGCAGAAACGAGCGGCGCGTCTCGAATGTGGCGAGGTTGTTCGCCGCCTCCGCGTACGCGGCTCTGGCGTCGCTCACGGCGCGGCTATGCTGCCGGGCGAGCACCTGCCCCCGGCGGACGGGGTCGTCGACGTTGGCATACATCTCCACGAGCAAGCCATCGCTGACCGCACCCACTCGCCACAACCGATTCTCGTTGATCGCGATGCGCCCGGAGGCGCGGATGGTATGGGGAATGGAGCGGGAGGACGCCTCTTGGAGAACGAGGCGGGCCATGGCGAGCGCTTCGGGCGTCAGACGGACGACGCGGCCCGCATCGTCGCTCGTATTCCCGATCGGGGCGGAAGGGGCCGCGGAGCCCTCCCGCGCGGCGGTGTCCGGAGTCCTGCCGCAAGACACGAATGCGAGCAACGCCGCCAGTGCGAGCAGCGCGAGGTTCCCCTGCATCACGGCTGTCCCCCAGCCTGTGGAATACCCAGGGCTTGTTCGAGATCCACAATGGCGAGTTCGTAATTCACGCGCGCCTCCACATAGGTTTGCTGGGCTTCGATGCGAACCCGCTGCGCATCGAGAAGCCGCAAGAGATCCGCGCCACCCTCCCGGTACGCAGCCTCGGCGATCGAAGCCGTTTCCATCGCCTGCCGCCGCAAGACGGGCAGGGTT
>JADYZL010000103.1 GCA_020853155.1 Bryobacterales bacterium | reverse complement strand
TGGAAGTGGCCGGGAGTTCCGCGGATTTGATCGAGTACTTCGTCAACAGGCTGGATCAGAGCGGCGTTCCCGTCGTGACGCCTCCCGGGGGCCTGGCCTGCCATGTCGATGCGACCCGCTTTCTGCCGCACATTCCGCAAGCCGAATATCCGGCCGGTGCGTTAGCCGCTGCAATCTACATTTCCTCGGGCATCCGCAGCATGGAACGCGGAACGGTATCCTCGGACCGGGACGAAGCGGGGAACGATGTACTCTCAGACCTGGAACTGGCGCGGCTGGCCGTGCCACGGCGCGTCTATACGATCTCTCATGTTGAGTATGCGGTAGACCGCCTCACCTGGCTCTATGCACACCGCGACCTCGTGAAGGGGCTGACGTTCGTTGAAGAGCCACCGGTGCTCCGCTTCTTCTTCGGACGGTTGAAGCCCATCGCCAACTGGGGTGCGGACCTGGCGGAGGCATTCGAAGCCGATTATGGCTCAGATTGCTGACCGCGTTCCACAGCAGAATGAGGGACGGCCAATTGAATCCCGGCGATGGCGCAGCATGACGGATCATGCGCGGGGCAGCGGATATGCCCGTCTATTTCGAAATTGAAATTCGATATGCGTTTCGAAGTCGATTTCACATCCGCCGCCACTTCTCAGGATTGGAAACTCCTCTAGGCGCCGGGGCGGCTAGAAGCCGCCGCTGATGACCTGGTAGGCGTCGTCGCCGCAAAGGCGGGCGACTTCGGCTTTGAACTCACGGTCGGGCTTCACTTTCATTTCCGTGGTCATCGTGGCGAGGAACTCGCGGCTCTTTTCGACGAGCAATTGGACTTCGGTATCGCCAGGCTTGCGCGCGAACAGGTCGCGCAAACGGGACGCACGGGATTCGCCGTTGCGCTTGCCGGCTTCCACGGGGACGCGAATCGAGACCAGCAGCGGAAACTTGATGAAGGCGTTGCGCAAGGGGACGATATCGAGCACGGAGATCTTCGGCGGGCCGTTCTCTTCCGGAAGGACGCTGCCCGTGACGAGGACGGCTTCGTCTTCCTTGATCTGCTCCCCGAGTTGTTCATAGTGTTTGGCGAAGCAGACGAGATCGATGGTGCCCAGCCAGTCTTCAAGCACCATCGAGGCCCAGGGGCGGCCTTCCTTATTGCGGCGGCGCTGGATGCCGCTGAAGACGCCGCAGATCTTCACTTCATAGCCGCGCGGCAACTCTTCGAGGCCGTCGCTTTCGTGCGTACGCAGATCCATGACAAGGTCGCGGTATTCGTCGAGGGGGTGGCCGGTGACGTAGAAGCCCAGCAACTCCTTCTCGTACCCGAGCGATTGGCGGTCTCCCCAATCCGGCACGCGGGGGAGAGAGCCGCCGGAGTGCGCGGCCGCATCCATCTCGAAGCCGAAAAGCCCGGTTTGGCCGGAGGCGCGATCTCGCCAGACCTTGGCGGCGGCTTCGAGCGCCATTTCCACGGCTTCAAATTTTTGGGCTCGGCGGCCTTCGAGGGAATCCATGGCGCCCGCCTTGATGAGACTTTCGACGACGCGGCGATTGAGGGCGGTAGGGTCAATCTCTTCGCAGAACTGGAAGAGGTCTGTGAATCGCCCTACCTTGGCGCGAGCGGCTGCGATAGACTCCACCGCGCCCTGGCCGACGTTCTTGATGGCGCCGAGACCGAAGCGAATGGCTTCCCCATCGGGCGTGAAGTTCCAATCCGAGGCATTCACATCCGGCGGGAGCACCTTGATGCCCATTTCGCGGCACTCCTGGATGTACTTGACGACCTTCGTGGTGTTGCCGGTTTCCGAGGTGAGCAGGGCGGCCATGAACTCGATGGGGTAATGCGCCTTGAGGTAGCCGGTGATGTAAGCAAGATAGGCGTAGGCGGCGGAGTGCGATTTATTGAAGCCGTAACCGGCGAACTGCGCCATGAGCTCGAAGATCTTCTCCACCTTCTTCTCGGGGAGCCGCTTACGGGCCGCGCCTTCGAGGAAGCGCACGCGCTGCTGCTCCATCTCTTCGGCCTTCTTCTTACCCATGGCGCGGCGCAGGATGTCGGCTTCGCCCAGGGAATATCCCGCGAGCTTGTTGGCGATCTGCATCACCTGTTCCTGGTAGACGATGACGCCCAGGGTTTCCGCGAGAATCTCCTCAAGTTCGGGCAACTCGTAGGCGACCTTCTTGCGGCCATGCTTGCGGTCAATAAAATCGTCGATCATCCCGCCCTGGATGGGGCCGGGCCGGTAGAGCGCGTTGAGGGCGATGAGGTCCTCGATGCGGCTGGGCTCATAGCGGCGCAGGACGTCCCGCATGCCGGAGGATTCAAACTGGAAGACGCCGCTTGTGAGGGCGCGGGCGAAGATGCGGTAGGCATCGGGATCGTCGAGCGGAATTTCTTCCGGAACGACCTTCACTCCCTTGGTTTTCTCGATGAGGCCGAGCGCATCCTCAATGATGGTGAGCGTGGTGAGGCCCAGAAAATCCATCTTGAGGAGCGAGAGTTTCTCGAGGCCGCCCATGTCGTACTGGGTGACAATTTCGTCCTTGTTCGTCTTATAGAGCGGGACGATCTCCTTGAGCGGGATGGGCGAGATCACGACGCCCGCCGCATGGACACCGGCGTTGCGGGCCTTGCCTTCCAGGCGCTGCGCGAGTTCGAGCACCTCCTTCACGCGGGAGTCTTTCTCGGCGGCGTCGCGGAAACCAGGCTCCTGCTCAATGGCGTCCTTGAGCTTGATATTGAGCACCGGGGGCACCATCTTCGTGATGCGGTCCACTTCGGCGAAGCTCATATCGAGCACGCGCCCGACGTCCTTGATGGCGCCCTTGGCGGCGAGAGAGTTGAAGGTGATGATCTGCGCCACCTGCTCCCGCCCGTACTTTTCCGTGACGTACTGGATAACCTCGCCGCGGCGCCGCGTGCAGAAATCGATATCGACGTCGGGAAAGCTGATACGCTCCGGATTGAGGAAGCGCTCAAAGAGCAGGTTGTATTGGAGCGGGTCAATATCCGTAATGCGCAGGCAGTAAGAGACGAGACTGCCGGCGGCGGAACCGCGCCCCGGGCCGACGGGAATTCCTTTGGAGCGGGCATAGCGGATGAAATCCCAGACGATGAGGAAGTAGCCGGTGAACTTCATCTCCTCGATCAGACGGATCTCACGCTCCAGGCGCTCTTCATAATCCGCGATGGAGTGCTTCAAGAGTCCCCGGGCTTCCTGCTGAAGAAGGGCGGTGCGCCGCATCTCGAAGCCCTGCCGGGTGACGTACTCGAAGTAGGTTTCGAGAGTATGTTCCGGCGGCACGGCAAAGTCCGGGAAGGGATTCGCCACCTTCTCCAGCTTCACGCCGCAGCGCTGGGCAATCTCCCAGGTGTTCTCAAGCGCTTGCGGCACTTCGCCGAAAAGGCGCTGCATTTCGGCTTTTGACTTGAGATAGAACTCCTGCACGTCGAGGCGCAGCCGCGCGGGATCCGACATGGTTTTTCCGGTCGAGATGCACAGCAGCACTTCCTGCAGGCGGGCATCGCGCTTCTCGATGTAGTGGGCGTCGTTGGTGGCGATGAGCGGCATGCCCGTATCGCGGGAGAGCCGCACGATTTCGCGCATTACGATGGGGTCCTGCTCCAGGCCGTGATCCTGCAACTCGAGATAAAAATTGCCCTTGCCGAAGATATCCTGATACTCGTAGGCGAGGCGCTTCGCTTCGCTGTAGTTCCCGGCTACGACGGCCTGGTTGATATCGCCCTTGAGACAGGCGGAACCGCAGATGATGCCCTTGGCGTGCTGCGCCAACAGGTCCTTATCGATGCGCGGTTTGTAATAGAAACCTTCGAGGTACGCGGTGGAGACGAGCTTGACGAGATTGCGATAGCCTTCCTGCGTTTCCGAAAGCAGCAACAGGTGGTTGTAGTTGGCGCCGTCCTGGCGGTCCTTGAGATTGCCGGGGGTTACGTAGACCTCGCAGCCGATGATCGGGTTCAGGCCCTTCGCCTTGGCCGTGTTGTAGAATTCCACCGCTCCGAAGAGATTGCCGTGGTCGGTCATCGCGATGGCCGGCATCTCCAGCTTCGCCGCGGTGTCGATCAGGGTGGGGATGTCGCAGGCTCCATCGAGCATGGAGTAGTCGGTGTGGCAGTGAAGGTGGATGAAGGGAGCGTCAGACATCGTTTTCAGAACCCTGGGCAAAAAGCGGCTGCGAGCGGCAGCCCGATGGGGGGGTACTTCCAGTATAGAAGGCGCGACCAAGGCTACCGGTCGAGGACGACGATCCCGAGATCGGGATCCTGATAAAAGTGAACGATCCGAATCGTTTCACGCCGTAGCAGGAGAGCTGCATCGCGCGTTGGATGGACCCACTTCCTGAGCCAAATTACCTTGGGTGGTGGACCGTATACGTTTATTAGATTAAGAAAATCAGCATCCGCAGTGACGATCGTGAGCCCTTCTCGAGCACTGAACTCCCAAATCGCCAAATCTGGAGCCGCCTGCAGCCCGAGTTGCGAGACATGCATCGAATCCGGAAAAAGGTCCTGCAGCTCACGGACCAGCTTCGGCGAAAGGTTCTCGTCGAACAAAAGTTTCACGAAGGCACTTATCCCTAAAGAGCAACACGCTGGCCGAACCTTGCCGCATACTCATACACGGCACGGAAATCTTCCCGTTCCAGATCGGGATAATCTTCGAGGATCTCCTGTTCGCTCATCCCCGCAGCAAGCCAATTGAGCACATCCCAGACGGTAATCCTCAAACCACGAATGCATGGCTGGCCCGAACGCTTACCCGGCTCAATGAGGATTCGATCCATCATTCTCTGATCGTATCATTGGTGGAATTCACAAGCATCGTCCAGGGCTGATCTGCTCGAATCACCCAAGCAATCCCCGCTTCGCCAAATTGCGCATCAGGGCGGATAGCCCGAAGGTCCAGGGCGCAATGGCTTCGGAATGGTTCACGCGGTTCACCAGCATCCCCAGCGAACGGGAGCGGATACGCACGATATCTCCCACCTTGTGCGTAAAGCCCTTGCCGGGTTCGTCGCGATCCATGACAGGCGCGAACATGGTGCCCAGAAAGAGCACGAAGCCATCGGGATACTGGTGATGGGCGCCGATGGTCTGGTTTACGATCGCCTGGGGGTCCCGGCTGATGCGGCTCATGGCGCTGGCGGCTTCGAGGCGGAACTCGTCCGGACCCGAGATCTCCATGTGAACTTCCATGCGGCGCACATCGTCGAAGGAGAAGGTGGGGTCAAAGAGCCGGAAAAACGGGCCGATGGCGCAACTGGCGTTGTTATCCTTGGCCTTGCTGAGTAGCAACGCACTGCGGCCTTCGAAATCGCGGAGATTCACGTCGTTGCCGAGCGTGGCGCCGACGACCTTCCCCCGGCTGTTCACGGCCAGCACCACTTCCGGCTCCGGGTTGTTCCATGTGGATTTCGAATAAATGCCCACGTCCGCGCCCACGCCGACCGCGGAGAGACTCGCGCACTTAGTGAAGACCTCGGCATCCGGCCCGATGGCGACTTCCAGATACTGAGACCAGATACCGCGCTCGACGAGCCATTCCTTGAGGCGGGCCGCCTCCGCACTGCCGGGGACAATCGCGGAGAGATCGCCGCCCAAAGCCGTGGTGATGCCCTCTCGAATCGCCACCGCCTTGCCCGCATCGCCGCGGGCGCGCTCTTCGATGACGCGCTCGAGGAGACTTGCGATGAACGTGACGCCGCCCGCCTTCACGACCTGCAAATCGCAGGGGGCGAGGAACCACGGGAGGCTTGCGTCGCGGCGGGAAGGATCGCTGTTCTCGAGGATGGCCGCCACATCGCCGATGCGAGGGAGCGGCGGTAACCCGGCAAGGAGACCTGCGGCGTCTTCGAGATTGAGAATCTCGCTCAGCGTGGGAGCGACGCCCGAAAGGTCATGGACGCCGTCCTCGCGGACGAGCACGGGGCTGGGGCCTTCATGAGCGGGAATCCACACTCTGCCCACAAGCAACCCAGGGCAGCCGTCTTCGGGGAGACACTCCCGCCAATCAAAGAGAGGTGATGCCATGGCGAAGACATCCTTTCGGCGCTATTTCGACTCCGCGGGCACGGGTTCGCGGCGCGGGGCGTTCTTGACGTACTGGTCGAGCCAGGTGATCGATTCCCACAGCACGTGCTCAATGCTTTCCCTCGCGCGGTAGCCATGGGATTCATGGGGCAGCATCACGAGCCGGGCCAGGCCGCCGTTGCCGCGGATGGCCTGATACAAGCGTTCGCTCTGGATGGGGAAGGTGCCGGCATTGTTATCCGCCTCGCCATGGATGAGCAGGATGGGGTCCTTGATCTGGTTGGCGGCGCTGAAGGGAGAGAGATTGAAATAGATCTCCGGCGCTTCCCAGTAGGTACGGCGTTCGGCCTGGAACCCGAACGGGGTGAGGGTGCGGTTGTAGGCGCCGCTGCGTGCGATGCCCGCGCGGAAGAGACGGCTGTGGGCGAGGAGGTTCGCGGTCATGAAGGCGCCGTAGCTATGCCCGCCGACAGCCACGCGCTTGGGATCGATCACGCCCATATCCGCGGCCTTCGCGATAGCGGCTTCCGCGCTCTCGACAATTTGCTTGATGAACGTGTCGTTCGCCGTTTCGGGCGGGCCCACGACGGGCATGGCCGTATCGTCGAGCACCGCGTAGCCCGCCAGCAGAAAGAACAAGTGCGAATAGCTGTGGATGGAAGTGAAGCGATTCTCCGAGCCGCTCACCTGGCCGGCGGTGGCGGGATCACTGAACTCTTGCGGGTATGCCCAGACTACGGCGGGCAGGCGGACGCCTTTCTTATAGCCCGGCGGCAGGTACAGGGTGAAGGAGAGCGCCGTGCCGTCGCTGCGCTCGTACTTCACGATCTGCTTCGCGATGCCGCGCAACTGGGGCGTGGGATCCGTGAATTGGGTGAGGGTCCGCTCCGCGCCGCCGCCATTCCGGACGATCAGGTTCGGCGGCACGCTGGGCGATTCCTTGCTCGTGATATAGCTGGAGCCGTCGCCCGATAGTGAGGTGACGACGTATTCAAACGCGCCATCCGCACTCTCAAACAGCCGCTGCTTTGTGCCGCTGGCGACATCATAGCGGTCAAGAAAGGGGCGGTCTCCCTTGGAGGTTGCGCCGTTGCCGGAAAGCAGCAGTTTCCCTTCCTGGTAGATGGCTGCGGAATACCCGTTCGGCAGCATCTTCCGCAAGGGCGCGCCTTCGTCGTTATAGCGGTCCCGGATGTTGCGGCTGAAGAAGGGATCGCTCACCACGCCGGGTTTCGCGAGATTCAAGAGAAACGCGCGCGTCCAGCGCTTGTCGCGGTCATAATCGCGCAAGAGAGCGAGATTCTCCGTTTCGAGCCAGGTGATGCCGGCGAATCGCTGCTCCACTTTCAGAACCTCTTGCGGCTCATCGTGGAAGGGCGTATCAAGAAGAACGACCCGGTCGCGATGCGGTACCTTCGTGCGCGGGTCGCCGCCATCGAGCGCTTCTATCCAGACTAACGTCGCGCCGCCCCAAGGCGTCCAAGTATAGCTGCGCGGCCCGGTCTTGACGCCTTCGATCGGGATTCTGTCCTGCAGGGCTTCTTCGGTAATCAGATATTCGCGGCGGCCCCGGCGGTCCACCACCTCCGCCGTAAGCGGGAAGCGGAAATAGGGCAACTGGAACGAAAACGGGCGGTGAATGCGTTCGACGAGGAAGTGCTTTCCATCCGGGGAGGCCGTGATTTCGCTATAGATGGCCTTCTTCAGAAACGGTCTCGTCTTGCCGGTGGCGGCATCCACGAGGACCGGCTGGGACGTGGCGTAGTATTCGAAGAGGTCCTCGTCGTGGCTATCCTCGAGCAGGTCCTGATAGGTTCGAACGGGCGCGGCGGCGCCATCGCTCTGCTGCACGGTGGGCCCGGAGGGAACCGCCACGGGGGCGGGAGGCGCGGGGCGGCCCGTGGGAACCGAGAGCACAAGAAGCGTATTGCCATCGGGCAGCCACTGGATGGCGGCGCTCACCGTCTGGTTGAGCGCAACCCCGGCAATGGGGCGCGCCTTGGCTGTGGCGGCGTCCACCACCCACAGTTCGACATGGCCGGGGCGGTACCACGGAAACGCAAAATACTGGCCGTTGTGGCTCCAAACGGTCTCCCCGATGGTGACGTCGGGGGGCAGCGAAACAGTGCGATCTTCGCCTTCCGGCGTAACGTCGCGGATGGTGATTCCCGTATAAATCGTGGGCGCGTGGCGGCCGTTATTCGCGGGATCGATCCGCAAGCCGGCCAGGCGCTTCATGGGGCGTGCAAGCTCCGCAATGGAGGGGTACGCCACGCGTTCGAACAATAACAGGCGGTCCTTTTGCGGACTCACCGAAATCATCGGCGGCAGAGGGGCATGAAGCACGTCCAGGATTTCCCTGGGCGGCTTCTGGTAGGCGACTTGTCCATTGACGGTAACGGGCATCAACGTGCATCCAGCCAGAACGAGGGCGGCCAATCTGGCCGGAAACGGGAAGACTCGCATGTCTCGGTCTCCTTCGGCAATGGTTCGCGCAATCTCACGACCCTTTCGCCGGCGCGGACGCGCGATTCCGTTCGCGCGCTTCGCGGCAAGCGTTAAGAATTCCGCGGGCAAGCGTACGGGTGAGTTCTTCGTCACCCAAGAGCACCCGGTGCGGCAGCCAGAACGCATCGCCGATGGACGCTTTGGCCACGGGGCATGGCGTCACCCGGTTCGGCAATTCCCGGTAAAGCGGATTCTCATAGAGCGTGTGCGGATAAAAGGGCGTGCAGGGGATGCCGGCCTCACCCAGCGCCGCCGCGAACTCGTCCCGCGTGAGGCCGAGCACTGCCGCATCCACGCGGCCCAGCACCAGATACCAGCAGTTGCGGTTCACCGCGGGAGGGATTTGCTGCCAGTGAATGCCTTCCAACCCGCGCAGTTCCTCAAACAGGATCGCGGCGTTGCGCGTGCGCCGCTCGATCTGTGCATCCAGCAGATCGAGTTGTGCCATCAATACGGCGGCCTGCAGGGCGGTGATGCGGTAGTTCGATCCCAGCTCGAAGTGAGCGAAAAAACTGTGGCCCGGGCGGCGTCCCTGGTTGGCGATGGAGCGGATCCGCGCGGCGTACTCTTCGCGGTTCGAGATAACGATGCCGCCTTCGCCGGCGGTGAGCGCCTTCCCGTTCTGAAAGCTGAAGGAGCCGCAATCGCCGAAACTCCCCGCGCGCTGGCCGTTCCACTCGCAGCCATGGGCATGCGCGGCGTCTTCGATCACGGTTAGGCCGTGCTTGCGGGCGAGAGGCAGCAGCCGGTCAAGATCCGCGAGCGGGCCGCCGAAGTGGACAATGAGGATCGCTTTCGTCGCGGGAGAAATGGCTTCTTCCACGCGAGCGGGATCCATGTTGAACGAGTACGGTTCGATATCCACGAAGACGGGCGTCGCGCCCATGCGGGAAACGGCGGTAGCGGTGGAGACAAACGAAATGGCGGGAACAATCACTTCATCGCCGGGGCCGATATCCGCGGCTTGCAGCGCGGCTTCGAGCGTCACCGTACCATTCATCATTGCGATGCCATGCCGGCAATGCTGGTACTCCGCGAACTGCTCTTCGAACTGGCCCACCATCGGATGGAACCCGCCCCATTGTGAGCTTTCGAGCACCTGCCGCAAGTAGCCGAAGGCGGCTTCAGAGTGAATCGGCCAATCCGGGAATTGCATCCCCTATACTGTACAGAAGTTTGAGAATCGGGCAAAACATCGAGCACGGCGGACGATGTGGGCAAGGGGGAGTATGTCGGCGTTTCAAGAGCATGCGGAGACTCTCGAAAAGCATGAATTCATGATGGGCACGGCCCGCGGTCGTTTGGCCGTGAGCATGGATATCCTCACGGACGCGCTGGTGCTGGCCGGGCAGCATGGGGTTTATATGCAAACGGTCACAAAAGGCAGGAGCATCCCCCGCGACGTGCAGATGATGATCACGGGCATCGAGCAAGCGAAGGAACTCGTCTACAGCGTGATGGAAGAACTCAAGCGGGAAAAAGAGGCGTCGCGCCCGGCTAACTCTTGAGCAGATGGCGTAACGCGGCGTGCAAACCGCCATATTGGAAGCGATAGCCCGCCGCTTCCGCGGCGGCCGGCCTCACACGATGGCTCGCGAGCAACGGCTGCGCGCCTTCGCCGAACAACAGCTTCAGGGCGGATTCCGGCACAGGGAAGATCGCCGGGCGCTTGAGGATACGCGCCAGCGTTGCGGTGAATTCGGCGTTCGTGACGGGGTTTGGCGCAACGGCGTTCCATACGCCTTGGATGTGCGGGTAACGGAGCGCAAAAAGCATCATCCCCACGAGATCCCCCGCATGGATCCAGCTCATCCACTGCCCGCCGTTGCCCAGACGTCCGCCCAGCCCAAGACGAAAGACCGGCAACATCCGGGCCAAAGCTCCGCCCTCGGCCCCGAGCACGATTCCGAAACGGAGCCGCAGCACGCGCATTCCGAAATCCGCGGCTCGCATTGCTTCCGCCTCCCATTCGCGGCAGACATCGGAGAGAAAGCCTTCGCCCGGAGCGGATTCCTCATCGAGCCACTCATCGCCGCGCGAACCGTAGTAGCCCACCGCGGATGCGCAGATCAGCATCTGCGGACGAGAACGCGAACCGGCCATCGCATCCACAAGGTTCCGCGTGGACGTGACGCGGCTCTCCCGAATACGGCGCTTGATCTCCGGCGACCAGCGCTGGGCAACCGGCTCCCCCATCAGGTGAACGACGCCATCGCTGCCCGCGAAGCTTTCGGACGGCGCGGGTTCGCGAAGCGGATCCCACAGATGGGGCGTGACGCCACCGGGCAGGCCAGGGCGCAACTGCCGCGTGAGCAAATGAATATCGGCGCCGGAAGGAAGCAACTGAGCGAGAAGACGCCTCCCCACAAAGCCGGTTCCGCCGCTGATGGTCACTCGCATCCGGTTGTCATTGTATGCGAAGGAGGCTTGCTCGCGCTTCCGCTTCCGAAGACGCAGGCGGCGCGGCTAAATCATCCGCAGGGCGCCGCCGATGGCCAGTTGCCGCTCCCGCGTGAAGGTCAGCGGGGTGGTGACCCCCTCCCCCGTGGGCGTGGCGATGCTGAAGCTCAGATAGCCCGCGCCCCCCGCACCGAGCGCCGCGGAGCAGGCGGCGTTGTGCACGACCAGCGTGGTGTTCATCGCTCTCGCGAACTTCGTGACCGTATCGACATTGCGGGAGTGGATGATGGCGGTGTGCCGGTAGCCGTGTTCGGCCTGCACCGCCGCCGCGATAGCCGCATCCGCATCCGGAACGCGGACGACGGGCACGAAGGGCATCATCTGCTCTTCCTGCACGAAGGCGTGGCTGGCGGCAGTTTCACCGAAGAGCAGTGGCGTGCCGGACGGAATCTGCACGTTCGCGGCGGCGGCAAGCACGGCGGTATCCTTGCCGACAAGTTCTTTCTTGAGATGTGCGCGTCCACAGCCCACGCCGGGGCCGTCGAATGTGAAGGCGGCGGCAGCCAGGCGCTCAATGGCGGCGGCATCCAATTGCACGGCGCCCGTCAGCTTAAGAGCGGCGATGAAGGCATCGGCCACACTCGCCACGACAAAGACTTCCTTCTCTCCGATGCAGAGCAGGTTGTTATCGAAGGACGCACCGGCGACGATGGCGCGGGCGGCTGCGTCGAGGTCCGCCGTCTCATCCACCACCACCGGCGGATTACCCGGCCCCGCTGCAATCACGCGCTTGCCGTGCTTCATGGCCGCCTTCACGACGGAGGGCCCACCGGTGACGCAGAGCAGGGCGATGGATGGATGCTCAAAGAGTTCCGCGGCGTGGCGCAGCGAGGCTTCCGCCGTCGTGGTGATCAGATTGCGCACGCCCATTTCCCGTTCGATCTCGCGGTTGAAGGCGCGCAAGGCATGCCGGGCGCAACCCGCGCCGGAAGGATGCGCGCCGAAAACAGCGGTGTTGCCCGCGGCAATCACGTTGATCGCGTTGCTGGCCATGGTGGGGATGGAATGGGTGACGGGCAGCACCATGCCGATGACGCCCCAGGGCGCGTGCTCAAGAATAGAGAGGCCGCTCGAATCGCTGCGCGCCTCGGTTCGCAAAGCTTCGACGCCCAGCACCTTCGGGATCGAAAGTAGTTTTTCGGTCTTGTGATCGACGCGGCCGAGCTTTGTTTCCGCCAGTTCGAGCGCGGCCCACTCGCGCGCGTGATCGACGCACATGCGGCGGATGATCGCGAGGATCTCTCCACGATCCTCGAGGCTCATCGCGGCCAGACGGAGTTGGGCTTCGGCGGCCGCCTTGACCGCTTCATCCACCGTGGCGAAAACGCCATCGCCCGTCTGCGCCGGGGCCGCCGGCGGCTCCGCCGTGCGAGCGACAGGCGCCCCGGCCGCCGTTCCACCGGCCCGCCAGCGCGCGAGCACCGCATCCACTGTTTCCGCAACGGTCATTTCCCGGCTTGCCATACTGGTTTCCGCTCTCCGAAAACCTATTCTACCGTTGAGGAGCGGGATGCGCGGATCTGGCGGCCGGCGAAGCCGCGGCTGACGCGACCTAACGCTTCGAGGCGTGGCCGGCCTGATAGGGAGAGTATTTGTTCAGCGTGGCAAGAAACGGCTTCGTCACCGTGGGGGCCGGGACGCGGCCTTCGAGGATATCGCGGCTGGAAACCTCTCTGCCGTAGAGTTCGCGATTTTCGTCATCGTTCGGGCGAAGCGTGGACCCCTTGACGTCGATCCCCGCATAGATGCCTCGCGATTGGGAGTACGTGAGAATTTCGGCAGTCATGAAGGCATCGGTTTCCGCGCTTGATTGGCGGCCGACGGGCCCCGCCATCACCGCTGCTTCGCCGCCCAGGGTGAACTTGCTCTCGAAGAGCCGCTGCTTGCCCTTCTCGTTCAACACCACGAGGATCAGATCCACCTCGCCCGCGCCAATCTGGAAACCGATGCTGCCACCCTCCATTTTCACGGCGGAGGGAGCGGACCAACCCCGCGAATCACGGCAACTGGCGATACCGGCTCCATAGCTTCCGCCGATGACAAACGCCGCGCGCTTCATCCCCGGAATCACCACGATGCAGGTGGCATGATCCATCAGGTCTTGCGGAATTCCCTTATCGCCCGCGGCCATCATATCCCGCACCACTTCATTGGCCGCACGCACGCGGTCCGCCTCATCGTCGCGCGCCACGAGTTGCGCTGTCAGCAACCCGAGCGCCACTAAACCGATTGCCGCAACACGCATCCTCATGATGATTCACACGCCTTTCGAGCAGGATGATTCGAAGGTCTAGGCCGCAACGGGGAGCGCCGACACTGGGAGATTCGCATCGATCTTCCTGCGAACCCGCATCAGCCGGAGCCGCACGGCAAGGGCGCTGCAGCCCAGCTTTTCCGCGATTTCGCTACTGCTATAGCCGCTCACGTAGTGCAGGCTGAGGAGCTTCTTCTCCTCGGGCTGGCAGCAACTCACAATCTCGTCCCAGAGGATGTTCGTGGCCGAAGGCCCGCAGGCCGCAGTGGTTTCCTCGATTTCCTCGCTTCGCTGCACCTTGATGGCGTGGGCGCTGAACATGTGCTTCGCAATGCTGGCGATCCAGACTTCGAGCGCTTCAGGGGTGCGCAGTTGATGGATGCGCTCCCAGCCACGGCTCCACGCCGCCTGCGCAATCTCTTCCGCCGCGTCTTCGTTCGCGCCACGCGAGCGAAGGAAACGGATCGTGCGCTGGAACCCGGTCTGATAGGCGGCCCCGTATTGCTCTACCGTGAGAGCGGGCGCAGCCTCCACGGCCTCCGCAATCGCCGGTTTCGCTACATCTTGCGGCAGCGCGGCTTCGGCTTCGGAATACTGCTCCCGCCGATGGACGCCATGCGCCGCGAGCGCCCCGTGACGATGTCCCGTTCGAGCGCCGGGAGCATTGCCGAATCGGCGTGCCGGGTTGAATCCGCGAAGGGTGTTGAGAGAGCTAACTGTTGTCGCCATGCGGCAATGAGATGCAATCGGCTCGCCAATAATCGGGCGCCCTGGCAGATCGACATGAAACCGGCTGAAACCAAACGAATTTCAGGTATTCCCATGCATCGGCTCCGCCGACCTACAACTACTTGTGAACCCGGCAATCGTCTGGAATTTGAACACTTGGCGGAATTCTGAACAGCGAATCGGGAACGCGGCACGGCGAACGGAGGGTACCCCTCCAGATCCCGAAGAAACGCTTCATCCATTCGCGGACCTCTCCAAAAGTGTAGAGTGTTTGGAGTGCATTCCATCGCGATCCGGCCGATCTGGCAAAAGCTTGTAGTGCTCGTCTGTTCGGTGGCCATTGCCGTGGTGGCAGGCGATCTCTCTCAGCACTATCTGGGCGATCAGTTCGAGACGACGTTCGGGTTGCTGGCCGTTGTGGTGTCCGGCATTTTCGGGGGGGCGCGGTTTGGGCTGCTGGCGGCGGTCTGCGCTGGATTTCTTACCAATTTCGCGAGTTCCGGCGCTCCGTTTCTGCTTACTCCTCCCACGCTCTCCACAGTGATCGCGCTTGCCATTTTTCTCGCGATTGCCGTCATCGTGGTGGCGATTATCCACCAGCTTCAGCATTATGCTGCCAATCTGGAGCGCAAAGAGCGGGCGCTTCGCCTGGCGCAGGAGGAGGGTGAAACGGAACGTCTTCTGCGCCGCGCTGCGGAATCCCATTACGCGCGGGAGGCCATCCGGTTTGAAACCGTGCTTTCCGGAATCCTTGACGCCGTGGTTTCGGTGGATCGCGAGGGGCTTGTGCGCTTCGCGAACGCAGCCGCGCTGGATTTCTCCGGCTTGACGATCGAAGATTGTCTGGGCAAGCCGATCTCGGAGATGTGGGCCATCGAATCCGCGGCAACCGGGGAAAGAATCGAGCAGTTGGTTCTCACCGTCCTTCGAACCGGCACGGGGGCGCGAGAGGCAGGAGGACGCCTTCTTGTGTCGAAAGGGAATCGGCCAAGAGATGTAAGCGTTTCCGCCGCGCCGGTGCGCGATGAAGCAGGTGCGCTGGTGGGCGCGGTAAGCATCCTGAGAGACACGACAGAGACGCGTGTCGCTGAACGGAAGCTGAAAGATTACGAGCAGCGTTTCCGCCTGGCGACCGACGCGGCGAATATCGGCGTGTGGGTCTGGAACCCGGAAACCGACGCCGCGTTTTGGAATCGAAACCTGGCGCACATGCTGGGGCTGGGCGATTCCGAATATGAGGGCTCGATCAACGCATTCTACGCCCGCGTGGCGCCGCACGAGCGGGGGCCGCTGCAGGAGACGATCCTCTCCTCCGTGAAGAGCGGAAAACCGTTTTACCGCGAGTTCCTGCTGGCAGCGGAAGCGGGCGAACGAACCTGGTTGGCTGGAGCGGGCGCCGGGGTCTACGACGAGAAGACGGGCAAGATCCGGTTCATGGCCGGGGTGAGTCTCGACATTTCAGACCGCAAGGCTGCGGAAGAGCGAATCCGCGACCTCAACGAAAGCCTTGCGGAAAGCGCGAACCACTTGCAGCGCGCGAACCGCGATCTGCAGGAGCGAACGCGGCAGTTGGAGTCCATTCTCTCCGAGAGGACCGCGTTCCTTTCCAGCATGAGCCACGAGTTGCGAACGCCCCTGCATTCGATCAGCGGTTTTCTCGAACTGCTCTTCGAGGATCCGGAAAGCGAAGACCTGAACGAACGGCAGCGCCGCTTTCTTGGAAATATCGCGAGCAGCACGCAGCATCTGATTCGCGTGGTGAACGACGTGCTCGACCTTTCGCGCATTTCCGCCGGACGCTTGCGGCTCAACCTCGAGCAATTCGACCTGCACGGGGTTGCGGAGGCCGTGGTTACCTCGCTGCTTCCCATTGCAAGGGATCAGGACGTGGATCTCACGTTGCTTCAAACGGCTCATCCATCGCTGATCGCGGATCCGGAACGCATTCGGCAAATCCTAACGAACCTGGTCAGCAACGCGATCAAGTACACGCCCGCCGGCGGACGTGTAACGGTCATGCTGGGGCAAGCGGAGGAACGCATCTTCGCCGAAGTGGAGGATACGGGCATTGGCATTTGCGAAGAGGATCTGGAGAGGATCTTCGGCGAGTTCGAGCAGGTGCACCATCCAACATTCCGGCCAAAGCTGCGGGGAAGCGGGCTCGGTCTGGCGATCACCCGGAAGCTGGTGGAAATGCAAGGCGGCCGGATCGAGGTAGAGAGCGCACCGGGCAAGGGGAGCCGGTTCCGGATCTCCTTTCCGGTAGAGCCTCGCACGAGCCCGGACGCCGCACCGCCGGAAGAATAAGGCTCAGACGAGCGCGTCCACTTTGTCCGGCGGATTGGCCGGCTGTGGCTCCGGCCCTTCTTTCTCGCTGAGCATCTTATAGAGAGTTGCTCTGGAGATCCCCAGCAGCTCCGCGGTTCTCGCCTTATTCCCATGCGTCACGTCCAGCGCATGGCGGGCGTATCGCCGGCCGATCTCCGCCAGCGTCGGGAGCTTCTCCCGCGGGAAGGCAGGGAACGATTCCGCATTTGCCTCACTGTATTCCGGGGGAAAGTCATCGAGATCGATTGTGGCGCCCTCGGCCATCATCGCGGCATGGCCGATGACGTTCTCCAGTTCCCGGATGTTTCCGGGCCAGGGATGACGGACCAGCGCCACCATGGCGCGGGTGGTGATATCGGAAACTTCTTTGGCGTACTCCTTGGCGAAGGCCGCAATGAAATGCCGCGCGAGCAAGGGGATGTCATCGGGCCGTTGAGAGAGGGAGGGAAGCTTCACCTCCACCATCGCGAGCCGGTAGTACAAATCTTCCCGAAATCCACCCGCCGCCATCATCCCATGGAGGTCCCGGTTGGTGGCGCCGATGATCCGCACGCTCACACGAACCGCTTCCGGCGAACCCACGCGCTGCACTTCCTGATTCTGGATGGCGCGCAGCAGCTTGGTTTGCATGGCCAACGGCAAGTCTCCCAACTCGTCGAGGAAGAGCGTGCCGCCGTTCGCGGCTTCGAAAAAGCCGATCTTATTCGCGGTCGCTCCCGTAAACGAGCCCTTGACATGCCCGAACAATTCGCTTTCAAACAGCGTCTCCGCCACGGCGGAACAATTGCAAACGACGAAAGGCCCCTTGGCAACCGGGCTCAGCTCATGAATCGCGCGAGAGACCAGTTCTTTCCCTGTGCCCGTATCCCCCAGCACGAGCACGCTGCGATAGTGCGGAGCGATGCGGCGTATCCGGGCAAATACATCCGCCATCGCGGAACTTCGCCCGATAATGCCGTGAAAGCTGTTGGCCGTGGCGGCTTCTCTCTCGAGTTCCATCGCGCGCAGGCGGCGCTCACTCTCTGCGAGATAAGCGCCGATCTTGGCGCGAAGGTCCCGCACCGAAATCGGCTTCGTGAGGTAGTCCGACGCGCCGCGCTGGATGGCCTCCACGGCGGATTCCGTGGAATAGTGGCCGGTGAGGAGCACGACATCGCATTGGGGAACCACCGTGAGGAGTTCGTCGAGCATGTCGAGCCCGCTCGCCCCCGGCAGGATCAGATCGACGATCGCGACTTCCGGCTGCCATTTACGTGCGAGCGCGAGGCCGTCGGCAGCCGTTTCCGCCGTGATTACCTTGACGGATTCGGAACTCAGCGCGGCTTGCACCAATTCGAGGGCAACCGGGTCATCATCGACCGCTAGCACGCAAATTGCCCTATCGCTTGTCATTCCCCCACATTATCTAACTTTTGGAAAAGCGTTTCGGCGCGATGTGCGCCACGATGGCGGCCGGAATGGAACAACCCGGCTAATGGGCGGTGTTCGCAGGGCGATCGCCCAGCAAACGGCTGATGGTTTGCCGGAGGGTCTTAACCGGTACGGGCTTTGAGAGATACTCGTCAAATCCGCGCTTCAAAATGCGGGATGCATCGCTCACCATCGCATACGCGGTAACCGCAACCATCGGCACGGTGTCGAACTCTGGATTCTCACGGACTTTCGCCAGAAACTCGAATCCGTCCATGTAGGGCATCTGGATGTCCACCAGCATCACGGCCGGGCGCAGGTCGTCAAGAACGCGCAACCCCTCGACGCCGTCCGAGACCGCGACCACCTGAAACTGCTGGGGAGATAGTGCGTCGGCCAGCAACTCCCGCGACATGGGATCGTCATCCACAATCAGGACGACCGGAATCTGACCGATTTCGGCCGGGCACGCTTGCGATTGCGCCGGGTTCTTCTGCAGCGGCAAATTCATCGAACGCCAGTTGCCCATCGCGACGCTTGCACCGTAATCGACGGCGGGCAACCACCTTCCGGCGTCCTTTCTAATACTTACGGACTTCATTACGACCCCCAACAACCAGGTTCCTATCTAGAACTCGCTTGTTGGAAGCAGGGCGAAAGTGAATTGTTTCAAATTCGAAAGAGGGCAGGTTTGCTTCTTCACCGCCCATTTCACAATTCGCTTCGAGGGCCCCCGGCCCATTGCCGCCGCTCTCGCATGCAGCATGCAACGAAGTCGCTCAAAAGATTAATGATTCTAAATTAGTGCAGATCTGTCCCAAAAGCAATAACCGATGTGAAATCCGCGCCGTCGGAGGGCAAATTCCCGGCCTCCGGCAACAAGCGCACCGGGAAAGACCCCTCCTCGGTTGGCGCGGATGCACGCGGATCAGAAGGTAAAGCCGACCAGCACCTCCGCCTGATTCTTGTTGGATTCAAGGATATTCTTCATGCCATCCGCGAAGTTGTTAACGCCCCAGCGGGTGAAGCGAATCTCCGGGCTGATGCGCATCGAGCCCAGCTTCAGAGTGAGTCCGCCGCCAGCGACGAACCCCACGTTGAGCTTATCGTCCACTTCGTCAAAATCCTGGCCCGTAACGAAGTTGCCGATCTGATCGATGCCGCTCCAGTTACGGAAGGACGCTCCCGCATTCAGAAAGGGAGCCACTCTGCCGTCAGCCGTCCACTTGAGCAGCACCGGAAACTCCCAGGAATTGCCGGTGGTATCCTTCCCGGGGAAATTGCCGATGAAACCGCCGGGCCGCCCAAACGAGAAGCGCTTGTAAAGCGCATCGGCCTGCACGGAAACACCGCCGGGAAAATTCACGGCCACCGTTGGGCCGAACGTGTACTGCCGGGTGCTGGAAAAAAGATCCCGCTGTTCATTGGCGTTAACCAGGTCCGTGAGGGGCACTCCCGCCCGGACGCCAATCGAAATCGGCTTCTCCGCAAGGGCCGGGCGCGCTCCGGCGCACAGCAGTAGCGAGAGGAAGAAAAGGGTACAAATCGTCTTCATGGTCAAGATGCCTCACTCTGTGTAGTTGGCGATTTCTCGCGGAGGGTTTCCGCTACTTTCATACCGTTCGCTAGCCATCGGCCACGTGCATTCGAGGCCTGCCGGCCTTCGCTATCCAATGGAGACGGCGGTTGCGGAAAGCGGGTTTCCCGCCTCGCCTGGGTCACGGCACGCCGCAACCAAGGGTGTTTTGCCAGGCGTGCGATTCGAGCCGGTCCGCGGGTCTCGAAAGCCGCTGCCACCAAGGCCTCGAGAGGGAGATCCCCTCACTCGATGGTTTCAGACCGCAGCCGCGCTCAATGCGAATGGTTTCAGATCGCAGCCGCGATCAATGCGAATGGTTTCAGACCGCAGCCGCGATCAATGCGGAATCACACGCGGGGCGCATGCCCCTGCCGCAGGTATGCCGGGGTCTCAAGGTCGTCGAGATCGAAAAGATTCGAATCGGGTTCCGCGGCTTGCGGCTCCGCCGGAGTCCCGCCAAAGAGGGGCGATGCTTCCGCAGGCGTTCCTTCCGCCGCGGCGACGCCGTCATAGAGCCCCGGCGCGACGAAGCGATAATCCAGCTCCGGCTCCTCCTCCAGAGCGTCCGCGGTGGGCGTTTCCCGTGTCTC
>JADYZL010000102.1 GCA_020853155.1 Bryobacterales bacterium | reverse complement strand
CCATACGTGAAGGACGCCTTCCACCGTTACGTGATCGAGGGGGTTTCGGGCGCGGTGAACCCGGCGGCGAAAGGCACCAAGGCGGCTGCTCACGCGCGTTTCGACGTACCCGCCCTAGGCTCCGTCACGCTGAAGATGCGGTTGTGCCGCCGGGATCTGGCAACGGCCAACCCGTTCGACGATGCGTTCGATGCAACCGTGCTTCTGCGCCGCCAGGAAGCAGATGCGTTTTACGCGGACCGCATGGAACCTGCGCTCACCGCCCCGGAGCGCAATATCGTTCGCCAAGCTCACGCCGGGTTGCAGTGGAGCAAGCAGTTTTACTACTACGATGTGCGGCAGTGGCTCAAGGGGGATGCCACCCAGCCCGCGCCTCCGCCCGGACGCGGGCTTATCCGCAATGGAGATTGGGAACACCTCTTCAACCGCGATGTGGTTTCCATGCCGGACAAGTGGGAATATCCGTGGTACGCGGTGTGGGACAGTGCATTCCACATGGTGGCCTTCGCGGAGATGGATCCACAGTTCGCGAAGAACCAGTTGCTGCTCTTTCTGCGTGAGTGGTACATGCACCCCAACGGGCAGATTCCCGCCTATGAGTGGAAATTCAACGAGGTCAACCCACCGGTGCATGCGTGGGCGGCCTGGCGCGTCTTTCAGATTGAGGGCAAGCACGGCAAGCGGGACTACGCCTTCCTGGAACGGGTGTTCCAGAAGCTGCTGCTGAATTTCACCTGGTGGGTGAACCGGCAGGACGTGAGCGGCAACAACATTTTCACCGGGGGCTTTCTCGGCCTGGATAATATCGGCGTCTTCGACCGCTCGAAGCCCATCCCCGGCGTGAACGAACTGGCGCAGGCCGATGCCACCGCCTGGATGGCGTTCTTCTGCTCTTCCATGCTCAGCATCGCACTGGAACTGGCGGCGCAGAACCCCGTCTATGAGGATGTCGCCTCGAAGTTCTTTGAGCACTTCATCGGCATCGCCGATGCGATGAACCGTATCGGCGGCCATGGCCTGTGGGATGAAACCGATGGCTTCTACTACGATGAACTGATCCTGCAGGAAGGCGCGGTGCCGATGAAGATTCGCTCGATCGTGGGCTTGATCCCCATGATCGCCATGGTCGTGATGCGGGATTCCACGCTCGCGCGCCTGCCCAATTTTCGCCGGCGGATGGAGTGGTTCCTCAACCACCGGGGCGATCTGGCGCGCGATATCTGCATGGTGCGCACCAGCCGCCACGGCGGCAATCTGCGCCTGCTCGCCATGCCCACGGAAGAGCGTCTCTGCCGTCTGCTGCGCTACATGCTCGATGAGAACGAATTCCTCTCCCCGTTCGGCATCCGCTCGCTCTCAAAATTCCATGAGGAGCACCCGTTCACCGTCAATCTCAATGGCAGTTCCCATACCGTGGCCTACGAGCCAGGTGAATCCCAGAGCTATCTCTTTGGGGGGAATTCGAACTGGCGCGGGCCGGTCTGGTTTCCCATCAACTACCTGATCATCGAGACGCTGGAACAGTATGCCTACTTCTACCACGACGAATTGCAGGCGGAGTGCCCCACCGGCTCCGGCAATTCCATGACCTTGCAGCAGGTGGCGGACCACCTGACGGACCGCCTATGCAGCATTTTTGAAGCGGATGCGAAGGGACGTGCCCCGTGGCATGGCTCTTCCATCCGCCCGCTGGTGGATGAACACTGGCGGGAGCCGCAGCTCTTCTACGAGTACTTCCACGGCGACACCGGCCGCGGCTTAGGCGCGTCGCACCAAACCGGATGGACCGCCTTGATCGCCCGCCTGCTCGAAGACAAGGCCCGGCGGCGGAGGCTTTCGGGTGCAGGGGGAGGTGGAAAGCCGTGATCGCGGATCCGATTGCTCCGCGCGGCGCCGCTTGCGATATTCTCTACGCATGCGCCGCCGTGAACTCTTCTCTCTCGCCGCCATTGCCGGAGCGCTCCCGATGAGTGCCTCCGCCGAAGTCCCGCGTGTGCTCAGCCCCGCTCAGCGGAGCCAGCGCCGCTCTGAGTTGTACTCGCTGATGGGCGATTTGCCGGCCTGGAATCGGCCCGTCGGGGTGGAAGTGCGAAGCCGCGAGGAAACGCCGCATTACATGCTGGAGCGCCTCGTGCTCGATCTGAATGGTGAGGAGCCCGTGCCCGCGGTGTTTACGAAGCCGAAGGGTGCGTCGGGCCGCCTGCCCACCATTCTGTTCAACCATTCGCACGGTGGCGGCTACAACATCGGGAAGAAAGAGTATCTCGAAGGCCGCAGCTATCTCTCGACGCCACCTTACGCGGAAGAACTCGCGAAGCTGGGATACGCCGGCCTCTGCTTCGATACCTGGGCTTTCGGGGAGCGCGCCAAGCGCAAGGAGAGCGAGATCTTCAAGGACATGCTCTGGAAGGGGCAGGTGATGTGGGGCATGATGGTTTTCGATTCGCTGCGGGCCATCGAGTACCTTCTCGACCGTCCGGATGTCGATGCCGCGAAGCTGGGCACGCTGGGCATTTCCATGGGCAGCACCATGGCTTGGTGGGTGGCCGCGCTCGACGAACGCATCAAGGTTTGCGTGGATATCTGTTGCCTCACGGATTTCGATGCGCTGGCGGCCGAGAATGGCTTTGACCGGCATGGGGTCTATTACTACGTCCCCGCCCTCCGCAAACATTTCACCACTGCCCAAATCAACGCACTCATCGCGCCGCGCGCCCACCTCGGGCTCGCCGGCATCCGGGATAACCTCACCCCGGTCGCGGGGCTTGACCGCATCGAACGGGAACTGAACGAGGTCTACGCCGCGGAAGGGAAGCCGGAAAACTGGAAGCTGCTGCGCTATGACGTGGGGCATCAGGAAACCCCCGAAGGCCGCGCCGCCATTCGACAGTTCTTAAATGATCACCTCGCCTGACGGCGGGAGCAGAAGCGTCGGCACCTGTAAGTTTCCTTTGTTTTCCGGTCCATCTCTACTTTTCCGATCAACATGCTATCCTATTCGAGATGGCCGCACTTTCTCTAACCCGCCGGAGCCTCTTGGGCGGTGTTGCCCTGGCCGGCCTGAGCGCTACGGGTTGCGGCGTGGCGGGGGCGCGTTCGCGCTCGCT
>JADYZL010000101.1 GCA_020853155.1 Bryobacterales bacterium | reverse complement strand
TCACCGCACCCAAGCGCAGTAAATCGCTTAAGGATAAGTGCTCCGTTCTTACCTCGGAGAGGTACCTGGCTACCACCAATAGTATCACTACTTTTGAGAACTCGGAGACCTGCAGATTGAAGCCCCCGTAGATGGGAATCCAGCTCTTGGCGCCGTTAATGCGTGGAGCGAAAAGGAGAACGGCCACCAGCCCGCCGGTCACCAAAAGGTAGAAGAGCGGCACCTGTTCCACCATCACGTGATAGTCGATCGTGCTGAGAATCGCCATCAGCACAAGGCCCACCACGAGGTAGAGGCTCTGTTTGGCCCAGGAGTTGTCGAGCGAAGAGGAAGCGGTAGCGCTATAAATCTGAACGATGCCGATCAGGCAAATGGCGATGACGGAGAAAAGCAAGAGCCAATCGAGATCCCGGAAGCTGTAATTACGCGAGATCATGGCTGTGCCTCCGGACGTCCGTCCACTTCTTCCACCTGCGGCGCGGGCGCGACGGGTGGCAGTGGCGGCGCCGGGTTTCGCGATGCGGTTTGCACTCTTGCGGGCTGCCGCTGGGAGATCTCTCCCCGGTTCTTCTTGTCGAAGTAGGCCTTGATGACGTCGCGCACGATGGGCGCGGCGAGGTTGCCGTGCTCGCCGGCTTCAAAGAGCGCCGCCACGACAATCTCAGGGTGGTCGCAGGGCGCGAAGCCGAAAAACCACGCATTGTCCTTGTAGAGTTCCGGGTTTTTCGTTGCGGCCACAAGATCGTTCGAAGCCACCTGCGCGGTGCCGGTCTTGCCGCAGACAGGGATGCCGGGAATCCGCGCCCGGATGCCTGTGCCGCCTTCGTTCACCACCGCGTAGAGACCGCCGACCACGCTCTTGATGTGCTCGGGATCCCAGTTGGCCTTGTGCGGCTCCAGCTTGCCGGTGTCGGACTTCACAACATGGGGCTCCTGCCAGACGCCTCCGTTTGCCAGTCCGCCCATCGCATAGGCAAGCTGAATCGGGCTCACCGTGAGGGCGCCTTGGCCGATCGCGACCGAGATCGTTTCGCCGGCATACCACTTCTGCCGGTAGTTCTCCAATTTCCAGCGTGTGCTGGGCACCGTGCCGGACGCTTCGTGGGGCAGATCGATTCCTGTTCTCGAACCGAAACCGGCCATCTCGGCGTACTTGGCGATCTTATCGATCCCCAGCAGGTTCCCCACCGTGTAGAAATAGACGTCGCAAGATTGCGCCATCGCCGTGTGGAGGTTCACGCTGCCGTGGCCGCCCCGCTTGTGACACTTGAAATAGCGCCCATAGAAGGTGGCCCCCCCGTTGCAGGAAACGCGAAAATTCTCATCGATGACCCCCTCTTCCAACCCCGCGATGGCGATAATCGGCTTGAACGTGGAGCCCGGCGCCAACTGGGCCTGGATGCTCCGGTTCAAGAGTGGGTTGAAGGGGTTGTTCACGATCTCGCGCCAGTCTTCGGCGCGAATCCGGCCGGAAAGCCCATTGGCATCGTAGGTCGGGCGGCTCACCAGCGCGAGGACTTCGCCGTTGCGCGGGTCTAGCGCCACCACCGCTCCGCGCTTGCCGTCCATGGCCAGCTCCGCCACCACCTGAAGATCGAGATCGATCGTAAGCGTCAGATCCTTGCCATTCACCGCGGGCTTCTCGCCGATGCGGTAGCGGTGGTTGCCCATGCTATCCACCACCACCTGGCGCTTGCCGTCGACGCCCATCAATATGTCGTTGTGCGTCCGCTCGACGCCCGATTTTCCAATGACGTCGCCTTCGGAATAGCGGGCGAACTCCAGCGTGTCGAGCTCCCGCTCGCTCACCTCGCCCACGTAACCGATCAGGTGGGCCGCAATGCCAGTGGAAGGGTACAACCGGCGTTGCTCGCGGATCAGCTCCATATCCGGATAATTGGGCATGCGGCGGTGGGCCTCGACGAAAGCAACTTCGCCCGAATTCAGTTGCTCCTTGACGATGATCGGCTCATACCGGGCGCGCTTGCTGAAACGGTTCAGCCGGGCCAGCAGTTCGGTTGCGTCCACACCCAGCCCTTCGGCGATGCTGCGCAACGCGCCTTCTTGCACGCCTTCGCGGGAGAGGACTACGCTGAACGAAGACCGGTTGTCCACGATTACGCGGCGCTCGCGGTCGAGAATCTTGCCCCGCGGCGCGAGGATCGGGAGACTCTTGATGTGGTTCTCGTTCGCGCGCGCGGCGTAGGCGTCCGCCTGCACGATCTGAAGCTGCCAGAACCCGGCGATCAGGAAAAGAAATACGGCGAAAACAACATACTGGAATAGGGAAAGACGGAAGTCCATGCCCCGCCGGTCTTCCCGCGCGAAGACCGCGCCAGATCCAAATACTTTCTCGAGATTTCGAGGAAATTCCCGCACCCCAGCCTCTCTCAAGCGGACTCGCGCGTCCTGTCTAATATGTTAAACAAAAAGATTCCCACCACCGCGTTTAATAGCCCTGAGATGGCCATTCTTCCCAAATCGAGTTCGAGCGGAATGTGCAATACCGAGTTCGAAAGCACCCAATAGAAAACGCGGTGGAAAAAGAAGAAAAATAGCACCAGCAGAAAGCGCACCGCCCAATGGTCCACCTCGAAGCGCATCCCGACGGTTGCCGTGAAATAGCCTACCAGTGTTTTCGCGATGCCGAACATCCCGATCGGGTGGTGGGAAAGCGTGTCCTGGAATAAGCCCAGCGCACAGCCGAAAACGGTTCCTAGAATCTGCCGCCGCCACATCAGCGGAAAATACACTACCAGCAATAACGGCATTTCGAGAAAATTCAGGAACCGGAACGTGGCCGGTACATAAATCTGAAACAGCACCGCCAACAGGGAAGCGATCAGCAGCACCCACCACGGAAAACGGAGAATCTGCCGCTCGTGCGGGGAATCGATCAATAAACGATCCGCGTCGACTCTCATGGTGTGTTCGGGGTCGCCGCGGCGGGCCGTGCGCTGCCGGGTGCGTTCTGTGGAGCGGTCTTGATGGGCGCCGCCTTCACTGG
>JADYZL010000100.1 GCA_020853155.1 Bryobacterales bacterium | reverse complement strand
TCACGATTACCGAAGAGCGGATGACGATTCGTTACGACGACCATGGCGAAAAGACGTTCGTTACTTCGATCGCCGTCTCTCAATTGAGGAAAAGCGATCGCGAACCTCCCACCGAGAAAAAGGGCAAGCGAAAATCTACTGCCGGCGCCACCACGAAGAAAGCCGTCAAAAAGAAGGCCGCGCCCGCCAAGCAAGCTAAACAAGAAGCATAGCGAAAGCTGCCTGCCTTTGGTGACGAAATGGGAGCCGGGCCAGAGTTGCTGACACTCACGGTCCGCCCCCCGCACGCCCAGCCTCGCTACTATCCTCAATGAATTGAGCACTTTACCCACCTTGGGCAGACGCACCTCTCCGCGTGACCGTTTCCTCGATCTTTCCTGCTACTTGTAAAATCTCGCTGCAAAATCTCCCTGTAAGATCTCACCCTGGCGCCAGGCCCGATATCCGGCTTACCGGCTTGTGCGGCGCTGCCGGAACGCAACTCCGGGCGGCTCACCGCGTCGAAGAATCAGGCGGCATGCCGGGCGTGATATTTTACTCGCAGGAGTGTCTTCATGAAACGGAGAGATGTATTGGCCCGCCTTGCGGGCGGCGCGGCGGCTGGCTTAGCGGCGGCAGGCCGTCTCGCGGCGCAAACCGATAGCCTGAGCGAGCGTCGAAAAGGCGGCAAGATGCCGCTCGAATTGGAGGACTTTGTCCCCAAGAGCATGCTGCACGTCGCGGAGCATACCGTCGAGCGGTCAAAGTATCCGGTCGTCGACGTGCATACGCATTGGAGCTTTTCGGCGAAGAGTCCGGACGGCTCCGGGCTGAAGTTTTCCGCCACCCCGGAAGAGCTTTTGGCGGTTATGGACCGGCGGAATATCCGCACCCTCATCAACGTCACCGGGGGCTATGACAAGGGCTTTCTCGAAAGCCACACCCGCTATGACCTCGCCCACCCAGGGCGCTTCATCACCTTCACCGAACCGCAGTGGCATCGGGCGAACGAAGCCGGTTACGCCAAGATGCAGGCCGATGCCATCGAACGCGAAGTGGGCCGCGGTGCGAAGGGCTTGAAGGTCCTGAAGACCCTCGGCCTCTATCTGCGCAATACCGATGGAAGCCTCGTAAAGGTGGACGACAAGCGCTTCGACCTCATGTGGGAAGCCTGTGCCGCCAAGAACATTCCGGTTTTCATGCACGTCGGAGACCCGGAAGCGTTCTTCCTGCCCACGGACCGCTTCAATGAGCGCTTCGAGGAACTGAACAATCACCCGGATTGGAGTTTCCATGGGAAGGATTTCCCCAGTTTCATGGACATCATGGAGGCCCGCAACCGAGTGCTCGCCCGCCATCCCAAGACCCAATTCGTCCTGCTGCATTGGGGCAACGACGCGGAGAACCTCGGGCTCGTGGCCCAATGGATGGATAAGTTTCCGAATATCCAGGTGGAGATGGCGGCCCGCATCGGCGAACTCGGGCGCGCGCCCCGAAACACCCGCAAGTTCATTGACCGCTATCAGGATCGCTGCATGTTCGGCACGGACGCCATCCCCAAGGGCTACAACGTGCCGCAGCAGATCTTCGGCGACGACCTCTACAAGATCTATTACCGCTTCCTCGAAACCACCGACGAGTACTTCGACTACGCACCCGCGCCCGTGCCTCCGCAGGGCCGCTGGCGCATCTACGGCCTGGGCCTGCCCGATGCCATCCTCAAGAAGATTTACCATGCGAACATTGATCGCCTGCTGAGGTAGCCGTCATGAAGCACGCCATCTGTGGAATGATGCTGGCGCTGTTCGCCGCGGCGGCGTTGCCCTCGCAGGAAGCCTTGCCTCCCCTGCCGAGCTACACTGTACACCGGGCGGCGAAAGGGCCGGGGCTGCAGGCCTTCTCTCCAGGAGCTTGGGCCAAGGCCGAAAAGATCGTCTGGGGGCCGTCAAACGCGCGAACCGCCTTCCGCGCTCTATGGGCCGCCGACGGGCTATGGCTGCGCTTCGACATCGAAGACCCATCCCCGTGGTACACCATGACCAAACGCGATGAGCACCTCTGGGAAGAGGAAGTGGTGGAGATCTTCATCGACACCGATGGCAGCGGCAAGCATTACGGCGAGTATGAGATCAACCCCGCGAACGTGCTCTGCGACCTCGACATGGCGCAGGGCTGGCCGAAAGTCACGGGCGACATCACCTGGGACCACAAGGGCCTCGCCTCCGCCGTGGAGATGCGCAAGGCCTCCGGCGCCGATCCCGGCGGCTGGACGGCTATCCTCCACCTTCCCTGGGACGGCTTTTCCTCGCTCGAACCGGTTCGAGAAGGCCGGGCGAAGGCCCCGCCCAGCGCGGGTGATGTCTGGCGCGTGAATCTCTTCCGCATCAAGCGGCCCGGCGGGCCTTCCGCCCCGGCGAAGGATGCCATTTTCGCCGCTTGGTCGCCAAGCGGAAAGACCACGTTCCACTTCCCTCCACGCTTCGGCTATTTCCGCTTTGCCGCGAAGTAGCGCGCCTCCGCCGCCGCGCCCGCGGCGCCGCATTCCTCTCCCGAAGGGCGGGCGAAATGCCCTCCTTCGGGAGATGCACCCGCATTGCCGGATATAATAAATACTTCGGAGTATTTATGGTAGAAGTATCCTTTCTTTTCGACGGCGTCAGCGCCTCTCAAATCGCTTGGGCGGGCGCGGCCGCGCTATCCGGGCTGGCTGCGATGGCGGTAGCCTCCGCCCGGCCGGAAGGCTATAAAGAACCCATCGAAAAAGTGGATTGGGAAGGCTTCAAAGCGAGAATCCGCGCGGAGAACAGCGTCCGCTGCATCACCGAAGCCGAATCGGGCGAACCCTTCGCCAAAGTGGGAAACGGCATTTACGGCCACAGTTACTCGCCCAGTTTCGATAACCCGGTTCCGTTGTTTTACAAGTCCAGCTTCCAGTGCTTCGAGTTGCACAAGCTGACGAATGGGGAGCAGGTCATTCTGGGCTGCGTGACAAAGGAAACCGCCGCGAAACTGGAGGCGGGCGAGTTTGTCACATTACGGCTCTTCCCGGAACCCTACGATACTTCCGTAGCGCCCGTGGTCTTGAACTTCAAGCACATCATCCGGTCGAACAATAAGGTCTCCCGCCATAACGGAAACTACATTGAATTCGATATCAAGGCCGGCGCTTAAAGACTCGCGGGGATTCTTCCCGCGGCTCGCCGGAATGCCCGCGCGCACCGCGAAGGTTACATCCGGCGCTGAGCCTCGATCGTGCGCGGCAGCATCAGCGTGACGAAGACGCCCAGAATAGGGAAGATCAAGAGCAGCATCATCGCGGTCTGAAGGCTGAACAAATCACTCAGCCATCCGGTGGCCGGGACAAAAATCAACCCCGCCGCGCCCCACGCAAAACCCATCATGAGCGAGGACACCGTGGCGGATTGCTCCGGCACGAGATCCTGCGCCATCAGCACGTTGACGGGAATGGTGAACAACAGCACCAGACCTCCGATGCATAGCCCCAAGGCGGAAAGCCAGCCCGTCGTGAGAAAGAACAGCAGCATGAAGGGCACCGTGCCCAGCATGGACGCGAGAATCACCTGACGGCCGCCGAAACGATCCGCGAGCGTGCCCCCCAGAAAACCGCCCATGGCCCCGCAAATCAGGTACGCGCTCACCAGATAGTTCCCCGCAACCAGAGAGAGGCCACGCTCCACATTCAGGTAGAGCGGCAGCATTTGCGCATAGGTTACCTGGATGGTGGAACGCAGAAACACCAGCGTAAACAGAATGGTAATCGGCTTCCAGACGCGGCGAATCGGCCCCCAATCGTTCGAACGGGCATCCGCGTGGTGGCCGGATTTCTCCGCCGGCAGATAGACGAAAAGCAGCGCCGAAATCACCAGCCCCGGCACGATGCTCCAGACGAGAGACTCGAATCCGAAATACGTGACCAGCGCGGCAAAGAACGACGGCCCCACCGCAAAGCCCAGCGTCCCGGAACTGATGAAGATCGCCATCAACCGGCCCCGGTTGGAACTCACCCCGCGCACGGCCATCGCCGTCCCCTGCGGATGAAACGCGGCGATGCCGACTCCCGCCAGAAACACCAGCGGCAACAGCCCGTAAAAGCCCGGTGCAAACTGGAACAGCGCCACCGCGGCGGAAGCGAAGATCGGAGAGAGCACCGTGAAGTGCCGTGTCGAAAAGCGATCCGAGAGCCAGCCGTAGATCGGCTGCAATAAGCTGGAGCTGAATACGAACAGCCCTCCAAGCAGGCCCGCTTCCGTCAGCGAGATCCCCATTCGGTCTCGCAGCACCGGCTGCAGACCGCTCAGCGAACTGGAGGAAATATCGATGGCGAAGTGGCCCAAACACAGCAGCAGAAACGTGATCTGGCTGAATTGCGCTGCCCGCGATCCCGCGCAATCGGAAATCGAACCAGCCGCGTGGGGTTCGGGAAGCTCAATGGGCGGGCTGGTGCTGTTCATCGGGGCTAAGACTTCAGTGTAGCAATGGCTCCACGCCGGGCGCGGGAGAGAATCACCCTATCCCGCGGCGGGAATGCCCACCGTGGCCAGCGTGGCCGCGGCCAGCGTTTCCCCCACCACATGCTCTTCGTCCACCACCGTGCTCGCCCCCGCATCCCGCAGCGTGTTCGCGAACATGCTGTAGCGGGCACGCACCAGCACCGGCACGCCCGGCGCGATCAGGCGGCATTGGCTGATGACGATGCGTGAGATGCCGGGGTCCGGGATGCTCACCACCACCGCCGCCGCGTGGCGCACTCCGGCATGCTCCAAAATCTCCGCCTGCGTGGCGTCGCCGATATCGATCGGCTCGTGGACGCGCACCGAGGAAACCGTCTGGAAGTTCGTCTCCAGGATGAAATAGGGAATCGCCTGGCCTTTGAGCGCCGCGCAGACTGCCTGGCCTGCCGGTCCGAAACCGATCACGATCACCCGGCCCGCCTGCTGCTCTCGTTCAGACCTGCGCTCCCGGTGTTCAATCGCCTGGAGCTGGCGGCTCGATCTCGTGAGAACGGCGGCCAACCGGCGGCTGATGGGTCCGGCAAACTGAATCATGTAGGGCGTCACCAGCAACATCAGCACAGCGGAGGTCAGCAGGAGATCGAACACGCTCTCATCCAGCACCCCCTTGCTCACGGCGATCTGCGCGAGGATGAAGGAAAATTCGCCGATCTGCGCCAGCACGATGCCCGTCCGCAGCGCCACCCGCGGCGGCTTCCGCAAGAGCAGCGCAACTCCCGCGACAACGCTGGTCTTGATGACGAAAATCAGCAGTGCGAGAAGAATCGCGTGAACGATGCCGAGCGCGCTCGGAACCGCCGCCATCATGCCGATCGAAGCAAAAAAGAGAGTCACGAACGCGGCCCGCAACGGCATCACGTCCGCGCGGATCTGCTCCGCGAACTCCAGATCCGCCAGCAGGATTCCCGCGGCGAACGCGCCAAGAACGGGCGACAATCCCACCGCGTGCGCGCTCCAGGAGCAGCCAAGTGAAACCGAAATCGCCAGCACCACCGGAAGATCTCTGTTTTGCGCCGTCGAAGCCCTCGTGATGATCGTGGGCAGCACGTAGCGGATGATCACGAAGAACGCCCCGATCAGAGCGATGCTCTTGACCAGGCTCAACCCCAGTTCCTCGATCGCGCCCGCGCCGCTCGCGCCGTCGGCGAACACGCTTACCATGATGAGCAGCGGAACCACGGCAAGATCCTGCATCAGCAGGACGCTCAACGCATTTCGCCCATGCGGGCTATCGAGTTCCGCGCGCTCGATCAACAGCCGCAGCACCACAGCCGTGCTGCTCATCGCCAGGGCCGCGCCACACACAAAAGCTGCGTGTGTGGAAAGACCCGCCAGCTTCGCAAGCACGGCTCCCACGGCGATGGTGACGACAATCTGCAGTACGCCCAGAAGTGCCGCGCTCTTGCCGAACTCGCGCAGCCGTCTCCACGAAAATTCGAGCCCGATCGTGAACAGCAGCAGCGCCACGCCCAGTTCGGCCAGCATTTCCACCGATTGCGGATCTTTGACGATTCCGAACGTGCGTGGGCCCAGAATGATGCCCGCCATCAGATAGCCGATCACGGCGTTCTGGCGAAGTCGCTGGGCAACGAGGCCGCACAGCATGGCGAGCCCCAGCAGCAGGACAATCTGGAAGAGAAATGCCCACTGGTTCATTGGCTGTCGGCTCGTTCGCTTCCGTTCTTATCCGCGCTCACGGGGGCGATGTCGTCATATATGGGGAAAGGCGGCACCACGCGGGTAATCACCCCCGCCGCGGAAGGCGCGTCGGGACGAAGGCCGCGGTCGCGGCAGGCAAAAAAGCCGATCATCTGGCCAAACACAACATTCTCGATCGCGGCGAAGCCCTCGTCGATCTGCCTCCCTGCGGTGGCGTCAGGCGGCAGGCTTTCCCTGTAACGCACCGGGATCGCGCCAGCCTGATCCTCGGCGGTCGCACAGCCCAGTTGCTTTAGATCTAACTCCGCCGCAAGATCCTTTGCATAGCGGGCGGGACGCTCCGATGGAGGGGTAAAGGAGACGATCAGCGTTTCGGAATTCAGAGCCGCCATCGGGCCGTGCCGCAAGCCCAGATGCGTTTCGGCCATCGCCACCACGCCGCCCGCCGACATCTCGGTGAGCTTCAGCGCCGCCTCACGCGCCGCTCCATACTGGCACCCGCTGCCCAGGAAGACCGCCCGGCTCGCTTCGGCATACGGCAAGGTAACCGCCGCCAGAAGCAGTTCCGGGAAGAGGGCCGCGATATCCGTGGAAAGCCGCTCCGCTTGCTCCAGATAATGCGCGGGCGCATCCGCATAGCCGATCGCGAGCGCCGCGAGAGTAAGACTGGTGAAGCTGGAGGTCATCACCAGGCTCTGGTCGTTCGTCGAGGGATGCAGCGCCAGCACGGCCGCCCGTGGATCGCTCGGTTCAGGCCGCGCGAGACGCCCCTCCGGATTACAAGTGATGTGAAGAAACTGCGTCTGCGGCGCTTCGCTAGCGGCAATTCGGACCGCCGCCACGCTCTCCGGGCTGTTTCCCGAACGCGCAATCGATACCATCAGCACGGGCTCCGGCAGGGGCAATGCCAACTTGCCGTGGGTGAGCAGGTTGCCTGCGGGAACCGCCAGCACGGGCATGCCCAATCGCTTCTGGATCGCCGGCGCAGCCAGTTCGCCCACATAATGGCTGCTGCCCGAACCCACCATGGCGATGGAGCGGAAAATTCCCGCCGTCCTCCGCGGGAGAAACACCGTCTTCACGAACTCCGAAGCGCGTAGCGCGGTATCCGCCCAGACGAAGGGCTGTTGCGCAACCTCGCGCAGCGTGTGGCCATGGCCCGCGGCAATGCGCCCCGCCTCGCCGTCCGAAAGAAGCGTATTCACTTCCGCCCTGGATCGCAGGGATTCCTCGAGAAACAGAGCAATCGCTTCGGGGTTGGCGCGCGAGGCAAGGGCTTGCAAGGTGTTGGTTACGGTTTGCATGGCTGTCCCTATCTATTGTGCTGCTTTTGGGCGCGCTTTGCCCAACACCGCCCGGCAGGCCCCGCCGCACGCACGCGGAGTTGTCTGATCTCCGCCCCGGCGGCGATGATAGAAGGCAGTAACCATGTCAAGTCAACTCTGCGGCGCGGCGGTCGTCATCCACGGTGGCGGGCCCACCTCCGTCCTGAACGCCAGCCTTTGCGGCATGATTCTCGAAGCGCGCCGCCAGCGCCAGGTCTCCGCCTTTTATGGCGCGAAGCATGGCGTGAAGGGCGTTCTCGACGAGAACTTCTGGGATCTGCTCGCGCAGCCGGACCACATCGTCAACGGGCTCAGAACGTCGCCCGGCTCTGCCATCGGCTCCTCCCGCATGCATGTCACCGATGAACATGTCTCACAAGTGCTCGGCATTTTTGAGAAATGGAACATCCGCTTCGCGTTCGTGGCCGGGGGCAACGGCACTCAGGAAACCGGTCTGCGGCTCTTGCGCGCGGCGGAGGCGAAGGGTTATGAGTTACGCGTCGTGGGGATCCCGAAGACCGTGGATAACGATCTCGC
>JADYZL010000099.1 GCA_020853155.1 Bryobacterales bacterium | reverse complement strand
CCCGGCATCGATTGATTGATCGTCGCGATGTTCACCTGAGGCCCGTTGATGCCGAGCAGATCCGCGCTGCCGAGCCGGTTCAGGTGTACGTAGCTGATGCCGTATCCGCCCCGGAAGACGGTCTTCGTCGTCAAGCTGTAGGCCAGCCCCAGGCGCGGCGCCCAGTTCTTGTAGTCCGGATCCACGAGCGCGCGGTCATAGAGACTTCCCTTCCGGGCCATCACCATTGTGTTGCTCGATGGGTCGAAGTTCGAGAGCATGTTGTCCCGCTCCCAGCGCGGAGTGGCGAATTCCCAGCGCACGCCGAGGTTGAGCGTAAGCTTCGAGTTCACGTGAAAATCATCTTGAACATAGAGAAAGTAATCCCGCTGGCGGTAGTTGCCCACCAGCCAGTTCGCGAGTTGTATCTGGTTGGGCAGGCCGAACAGAAAATCGGCCAGATTATAACTGGCGGCGTCGTTCGCCACCGTGCAGCCCGCGGGCTTACCGAGTTGTGCGCACGAGGGTTTGCTGAAGCTGCCCGCGTAGCCGAGCAAGCCGTAGACGGGGTTGATATCCATCACCTGCGTATGGATGGTATGCATTTCGCCCCCGATCTTCAAGGCATGGCGGCCCCGCATCGCGCTGTAGTTCACTTTCGGGTTCCAGGTCGTCGGATGTTGAAACTGCGGGTTCGTCGCCTGGCGTCCGATGATGCCCGTGTAGCCGGAGATATTCTGCGTGCTCAAGCCGCCGGTCAGTTCAGGGAATGTCGGCAGCCCCGGGATTCCATAGAGCGCCTCCATGCTCTCGCCACCCAAGAGCGGTGGCTCTTTGCCGGCCCGCATGTGGGTAAAACTGAGCCGGAACTCCAGCAGTTGCGTCGGCGTCATCGTCCACGTCGCACCGAGGACGGCGGCTTGGCTCAGCGCTCGGACGTAGCCATTGCCGCTTCCCCCCGACGGGCCCTCGAGGGAAGGCGACGTGAATTGATTGTCCTTGCGCTGGCTGAAGCGCAGGGAGAGCGTCACATTGTCGCTGATCTGCCCGTCGATCTTGGCGTCGTACTTGTCGGCGTTCTGCCGCGGGTTGAGGAGCAGTTGCGTGTAGTTATTAGCCCGCTGGGCGCCGGCGGCAACCCGTGGCAGGTCTCCCAGCACCTTCCGCGCGAACGGCGTCATCGGAACCGGCGATCCCGCGGGGTAGAGGGTCTGCGTCATCGGGTTCACCACCGGTACGGGAAGGATGCCCTCGCGGTCATTCATGTTCGGAATCGTAGCCGCGTAGTAGGTTTTCTGGATCGCCCGGAAGCCTTCGTAATCCGCGAAGAAGAAGAGCCTGTTCTTGATGAACGGGCCTCCCACGGTTCCTCCGAACTGGTTGCGGTGCATGATCGGCTTCACGCCGCCCGCGGGCTTGAAGAAACCCACCGCGTTCAGTTTCGTGTTCCTGAGAAATTCGTAAAGCGTTCCGTGAATCTGGTTCGTGCCGCTGCGCATCACCACGTTCACCACCGCGCCGCCCACGCGTCCATACTCGGCGCTGAAATTACTGGTGATCACCTTGAACTCGGAAACGGCATCCGGCGAAGGCTGCGCTACCTGGTTCGAAAAGCCCTGGTTGCTGGTGGAGTAGGCGTTATTATCCATCCCGTCCATGAGGAAATTGTTGTACGTGCTGCGCATGCCGTTCGCATTGAAAGAGCCTTCTCTCGATCCAGCGATGGGGGATTTATGGACGTTGGTGGCGAGCAGTGCGAGATCCGAGTAGTTGCGCCCGTTGAGGGGCAGTTCGACAATCTGGCGGGTGTTGATCACCTGGCCGTGCTCGCTCGAATCGGTCTCGATGGCGGCAGCGGCGCCGATTACTTCCACCGATTCCGTCACCGCCCCTACCGCCAGGGTCGCGTTCACGCGCTGCCGCGCATTCACATTCACGGTTACATTCGACGTAGTGAACCGGGTGAAGCCTTCATGCTCCACTACGACGGTGTAGCGGCCCACCCTGACATTGAAGAAATTGTAGTTGCCGGCATCACCGGTGACAGCCTTGGCCTGGATTCCGGTGTCCTGATTGGTGAGCGTGACGGTGGCCCGGGGGATGGCAGCCCCGGAGGCATCAGTCACCGTGCCGAGCACCTCCGCGGTTTCAAACTGGCCAAAGAGCAGCGCGGGCATCAAGAGCCAAAACGTGAGCCGCGCGAACTTTCCGAATATCAACATGGAATTCGACCTCCCTACAGATATACTCAGCTCTGAAAATGAGGACGTATGATGGCGGAGCGCCCTGCCGGACGAAGCCGTGTTTCGCCTAAGTGTCTTTGGGGCGTTGTGGCGAGGCCGAAGCCCCAACCACGTGCGGTTTTAACCTCCATGTGAACGCGAGAAGCACCATGCCGAGGAAGGTCGCTACGAGAATCGCCCAGATCGCGGCATCCCAGCCCCAGTGCTGAGCAATGGCGCCAATGCCTTTGCCCTGCACGGTCCGGCCCAGATATCCGAAGAGCCCGATGAAGCCGGCTGCGGTCCCGACGGCTTTCTTCGACGTAAAATCGAGGCCGGTTACGCCGAGCAGCATCACGGGGGGATAGATGAAAAACCCTACAATGCCGAACAGAGTCAGATCAAGCCAAAGCATGCCGGGCGGAGTGTAGAGCAGCCCGGCGAAAGCCGCGAGCACGGGCGCCATGCAGAGCAGGCTGATCATGCCCCGGCGTCCGCCTGTCTTGTCCGAGAGCCAGCCCATCAGGATGGTGCTGAAGATGCCGGCGAACTCGAACAGGGCCGTGCTCACGCCGCCGCCCACGAGGCTTGCGCCCTTCGTTTCCTTGAGGTAGGTGGGGCCCCAATCGAGCATGCTGTAGCGGGCAATGTAGACAAAGAAATTCGCGGCCGCGAAGAGCCACAGATAGCGATTCTTGAGGACGTAGTGCACAAGCAGGTCCCGGGTGCCCAGTTCCGCTTCGCTATCGTGCGGGCCCTCCGGAGGGAAATCGTTGTTGTACTCCTCCACCGGTGGCAGCCCTACCGATTGAGGGGTATCGCGGAGCCGCAATATCAGGTAGGCCGCGCACGCGAGCGCCAGCACACCCGGCACGTAGAACGCTCCCTGCCAGCCCATCCAGGCCGTCGCGTAAGCCGCGATCAGCCCGGTGACGCCGCCGCCCACGTTATGGGCGATATTCCAAAATGCGAAGACCGTGCCCCTCTCGCGCGGGCTATACCAGTGGCCCAGGGAGCGGCCGCAAGGCGCCCACCCCATGCCCTGAACGAAGCCATTGAGGGTCCACAGGGCGAGCTGCACGCCGTATTCCGGAATCGCGCCGAAGGCAAAGTTGCAAAGTGCCGTAAGCACGAGACCGGCGGGCATGAAGTAGCGAGGATTGCTGCGGTCCGAAACGGCGCCGAGCACGAACTTGCCGACGCCGTATGCAATCGCGGTGAACGCCAGCATGTCGCCGATCTGGTCTTTGCCATAGCTGAGCGCCTCGCCCATCTCCTTCGAAACCACCGGCAGGTTGTTCCGGACGAGATAAAACGTGGCGTAGCCGATAAACGTGGATTCGAGGATGCGCCACCGAAAGCGCGGGTATAGCCGGCGAACCTCTCCCGGTGGGAGTCTTTCGATATGCGGCGCCGGGCGAAAGAATTCGAGAATGCGGGACCACCAGGACCCGGCGCTTTGGCGTGGCATGGATATTGCGTCCCTCGGCCGACCCAAGCTCGCCGTAGGTAGGATGTAGTCTATGGCAAGCCGCAAGCGCTGTCAACGGCATCCGTAAGGACGCCGCAATCTTGAGGGATGCGGTAGATTCGCCGGAACGGCTGATGATCTCCGGCAAAGTTCACTCCGCCGTTGACACTCAACGATTATGACGATGGGCTGGCCGAGCTGGGCTATCACGCGCCAACCGGCGAGTCCAAGCGGAATCATCACACGAAAGCGGAAGCCGTAGCTCCCTCAGTGAAAACAAAGCCGTAGCTTAGCTAATTCGCTAGTCGCCGTGGGAGGGTCGACCCGGACAAACGGTTGTCACCATGGGCTTTGCCAGCTTGGGGTGGGAGGGCGGATTTCTTTTTGTGTGGCTGTGATCGTGGCTCGGAGAGTGTGTGTGATTGCGTTAGGCCCCGCGGCGATTTGGCGGCGCGGAGAACGGCAATTGGTGCTTCAGGACGAGGAGGAGGGAACGGCTAGGGAGATTCCCGGCGATCTCGGGGAGTGCCCGCCCTGACATCCGCGTAGACGCAGGACATTCCAGCAACCACCTCAAAATCAAGCGCTTAAATTGGGAAAAGCGGTTGCCTGCCGCCAATCCTAAATCCTAGATGCCGCAGCTTGCCTTCGGAAGCGCGCATGCCCTCTTCGTTCTCGCGCAGGCTCCTGGTTTGGCTCAACTGGCAAGACAGCATCGCCGCGAACTGGTCCCAAGAGCGGAAGCCGCGCATGACGCTCGCCTCGATGCTTGCTAACGGCGCGGTCAAACAGCGTCGCAGGAACCAGTTTCAACATCTGGCTGAAAATGCTGGATGCTCGATTCATGGCGCTCCTTCCGGGAGGGAAGATTCGTTCTCGCGGAATTGATTCTCACCCTAGCAGAAGAGCGCCTTTTTCCCGGATTGGCGGGGGATGGCCGGAGCCAATATGGGCAGGAGGGGTAGCACATGAAAACGGCCCCTGGCAAGGCACTGCCGCCAGAACTGACGGAGGGAGAGGCGTGTCGTTCGTCCCTCTCGCCTTCCAAGCAGTCTCGTGAAGCAGTCCTCGCTCGTTAGGCATCGAGGCCGGTGTGCCCATGAGGGCTCGACACATTTTTGCCATGACGCCTTGTATGTAGGGGGGAAATCACTCATCGTCTCTACTTCAGCTCCACGAATTCAACCTGGGGTTGGCGGGTTTCTCCCGGAGCCAGGACGATCTCGGCTGCATCCGAAAGCGCGGAAGCCAGGACGCCGGGTTTGTCGATGGGGCGGTCAAGCCCTAGGAATACGTCCGGAAGCGTGATCGCGATCGCGCGATATTTCCCGGGGGGCAGCCAAACGCTCTCGTAGCGCCCGTCTTCCCGGCGGCGCGCGGTCTTGTACTCGGGGATCACTTCGCGCAGCCTGGCGGGCCACGGCGCAATCACGATCGCGGTGTCATTCGTAGCGTGCTTCTCGTCCGCCAGCACCGGCGCCAAAATGGCGGCATCCGCGCCAATGACGGCTTCCAGTTTGTGCGACAACGCGCCGGGGTTGGGCATGAACCGCGTGCTGGCCGCCGCCGAGCCGTTGTACTTGAGCTCCTTCACGTACTCATTCCGGCGCAAGCCCGTTATCTGGAGATCGACGCTCGACCGGTAATAGGCAAGAACATTGCCTTCATAACCCGCGGATAACTTCTGAAGATATTCTTCAATGGTTCCAGCAGAGACCACCGGAGATATTGCAATCGTGAGGCTCGTATCCGGCACATAGGGGTTGCCGGATGCATCACGCAGGGTGAGGCGCATGATCATGGGCGGAGAAAGACCGAGATCCAAATCGAGGGTTTGCTTCTCCGCGAGAGAGATCTCACTATAAAAATGCCTCTGGTTCACCCCGGAACGATCCGCAATCCAGGATTGAATCTGATAGGGTCCGGGAGGGACAGGTGCGATCTCCCAGGGCACTCCACACGGCTGGCGGCCTCCAGCAACATTAGCGCGCGTGCCGCTTTCCGCCGTTCCCGTCAGCCATACCTCCACCTCGGCGCCCTCCCCGCAATCGCTCGACCTTGCGACCCCGCGGATCGCGCCGAGTTCTCTTTTCTCCACCAGGATGTCGCCGACGGAATTCTCGGAACCGCCAACGATAACCGCTCCCGTCGATTCTTTGCCTCCCGACGGCCAGAGCATCCGGTAGACGGCTGGCCGATCCTCACCCTTTTTTGTTGCCGTGGCGGGTTCAGCCGCCGCGGTGCTGAGTTTCACTTCTTGCGATTCAATGAGCAGGATATGTTCGCCTGGTAGCAAGTCCTCCAGGTGGAAGGCGCCGTTGTCGTCCGTAACCGTTCTCTTCATGGGGAGCAGCACCTTATTTCCCTTGCGCCAGTTACACTTCAGATCGATCACAGTAACGCCTTTCAGCGGGCTCTTTTCTTCGGCATCCAGCACCCTGCCGGTAATCGCGGCTGCCCGGAAGATCTCGAGCTTCACCGTAGCGGAGGGGTTCTCCTCGCTTATCACTGCAACGGAGTTATTCCGTTCACCGTAGCCTTCCCGCCGCGCCGAGATAGAATAACGCCCGGGACCTGCGACCGGAATCGAAAACCCACCGCTCAAGCCCGTTCGAGGCTGCTCGGTCTCTCCACTCTCTCCGGGTTTGGCGCCCCGTAGAATTCCACCCTCAACGCTCAAAACCCTAACGATGATGGTTGCGTCGGAAACGGCGGTCCCGCCTTCTCCATCCACCACCTTTCCTTGAATCCGGTAGCGACTCGATTCTTGAGAAGGAGATTGGGCGACCGCGAGGCAAAGCAGGATCACCACCAGGCGGCAGATATGCCCGATATTGGTAACGCCGAACCGCTTACGGTAGCATGATACTTCAAATGCTTCGGCCATACATTTCTCCTCCGAGCGTATCTTGGCGAGCCTAATTGGAATGGACAGCGAGGTAAGGACTATTGTTCCCAACTGGGTATCGTACACGTAATCGCGAATGAGAAGTCGCTCATGCCACCCCTGCCGGGGTTCCCAATCGATGGGGGCTTGCTCGCGAACTCACGCTCGCGGCTGGCTCATACCGCCCTGCGGGCTTTCGCGGGGATTTGCCGAGAGCACGTCGCGCGGCGTTGGCCCGCTTTTGCCGAGCTTTGGGTGAAAGTGGGGATCGCCCCCGAAATGCCGAAATGTGTCCCCGAAATGTGACCGTCCCCGAAATCGAAATCTGAAATCCCGGAGCGGCAATGGGGTTGTTGGCATGGTTAGGTTAGGCTGCGTCCAGCACGCGCATTTCGATGCGTAAGCCGGCGGCTGTTGCCATGTTGACCAGCGCGTCGAGGGCAAACAGGTTGATCTTGCCACGCATCAGGTCGGAGATGCGCGGCTGCGTCACGCCGAAAAGCTGGGCCGCTTGAGCCTGGCTCATCCCTACGCGGGTGATGTGATCTTTCAAGGCGATCATCAGCGCCGAGCGCAGTTTCATGTTGGCTGCCTGCTCGGGCGTGTTTTCGATCGCATCCCACACGTGGGTAAGACGTTGTTTCGTCATTGCCCTAGCTCCTTCAGCAACGCGCGGTAACGCCTGGCGGCAAGTTCCACGTCCGCCTTGCTGGTTTTCCCGGTCTTCTTCTGGAAGCAATGCAGCACGTAGATGGCATCGGCGAATTTTGCTACTTATAGGACGCGGAACACGCCAACTTCATCCCGAATCCGAATCTCCCTGACACCCTGGCCCATCGTGTTCATGGGTTTCCAGTCGTCCGGCTCACGGCCATTTTGCACCTGGTTCAACTGATGGCCAACTTCTCGTCTGGCCGCTAAAGGGAAGGCGCGCAGGTCCTCCAAGGAACTGCCTCGAAACTCGACGGGTTTGGAATCCACCTCGCCCAAAAGTATACACACTTTTGTATGTTCGACCAAGGGAGCCTTAATTCGGTGACAGCACTGGCCCATGAACCGTGGGTTCACCCCCAATCATGAAAATTAGCCGATCAATGGGCCAGCGCTGTCACCCAATCCTTCCAATCTTCCCGGCCTCGATTTCGGTTCCCTGCCGCCGGCGGCCATGGCTGATGGAACGCGCGTTACAGGCACGGGGCTGCGGAGCTGGGGATTGGGGGGAGCCCTGGGCTACGGGGCGGTGAGGATGGGGAATTGTTCGATTTCGGGTGTGGTGGTGCGTTTGAGCTGGCCGCAGGCGGCGAAGATGTCGCGGCCGCGGGTTTTGCGGACGAAGCAGGGCATGGTGCGGCGGAGGATGTTCTGGAAGCTGGTGACGCGTTCGGGGAGGGGCGTTTCGAAGGGGATATCGGGGCCGGGGTTGAGCGCGATCAGATTGACGATGGCGTTGAGGTTGGCCAGGAGGCGGACCACGCGGCGCGCGTCGGCGTCGGTGTCGTTCACGTCCTTGAGGAGCACATATTCGAAGGTTAGCTTTTCCCAGGGGCGCAGCGGGTAGCGGGCGCAGGCTTCGAGGAGATCGGAGAGGTGATACTTCCGGGTGATGGGCATCAACTGGCGGCGCGATTCTTCCGTGGACGCATTGAGAGAAATGGCGAGTTTCGGGCGAACGTCCGCAGCGGCGAGTTCGTCGAGTTTCGGAATGATGCCGGAGGTGGAGAGCGTGATGCGCTTTTGAGAAAGGCCTACGCCCGCGGGGTCCGTGAGAATGCGGGTGGCCTTGAGGACGCTCGGCAGGTTGAGCAATGGCTCCCCCATGCCCATGAAGACGACGTTCACGCGGTCAAGGCCTCCGGTGAGGTGGTTGTCTTCGAGGGTCACCAGAATCTGGCCGACGATCTCGCCCGCCGTGAGGTTGCGCTCGAGGCCCATGCGCGCGGTGAGGCAGAATTTGCAATCGACCGGACATCCGACTTGGGTGGAGACGCAGATGGTGTTGCGCTCCCCCTCCGGCATCAGGACGGTTTCGACGGTCTTGCCATCGTGGAGGCGAAGCAGGTAGCGGCGGGTTCCATCGATGGATTCAAAACGCTGGGCGATCTCCGGCCGGCCCACGACGTAATCCGCTTCCAGGGCGCTGCGCAATGCGGCGGGAAGGGTGGTGATGGCGGAGAACGAGGCACAGCGCTGGCGGTAGAGCGCGGTGTAGAGTTGGGCGGCCCGATAGCCGGGGAGAATCGACGCCAGATGATTCTCAAAGTCAACTTTCTCCAGCCCCAGGAGTGGCTCCGGCATTCTTTTCATCGTAGCATCGCGGGAATCGCCGTCATTCCGATAGAAGCGCTTACTCACGCGGCGCTTGACTACAATGAAAGGCGAATGCCCCGTCCGAGCGTGATGCCCAGTGCTTCCTTCCGAACCCGTTTCGGCCGGGGCTGCTGGCTGCTTGCCGTCTTGGGTGCGCTGGCTCTTGGTTTTTCCGGCGACATGCTGCTTGAAGAACGCGAGAAGCTGGACACTCTGCGGCGCCAGATCGACGCGAGTTGGGATGATCTCGAACAGGAATTGCAGGCGAAGGTGGTTCGCGTCACGGACTTGCTGGACGTGGTGGACCGGGCGAGACTTCGGATCCACGGGATGGATTTTCCAGCGGTCCGGAACAGCCTGGCGGGCAGCGCTCGGAACCTGGGCGGGGCGCGGAACCGGGAAGAGCGTGTGGAAGCGAACCTGAACCTCGATCGGGCGCTGCGCCGCTTCATGGACAGCCTGGCCTCCGGCGGGGCGGGCGCGGGCGGCCCGCGCGCGTTACCGGGATTGCGGCGGGCGCAAGAGGACATTCTGGCGGTGGAGCACCGGGTGGCGCTGCGCCGCACGGCTTACAACGAAGCGGTTCAGCACTTCAACACACATCTGGCGCTGTTTCCGGCGAATTTCGCGGGCGCGGTATTCGGGATCAAGCGATATCCGTACTATATGCCGACGAACATCCGCGACATCGTGCAGTTGCCCGCCACGCCGCCGGGAGCCCCCGAAACGGAGGCCAAGGCGGACAAGAGCGCGCGGTGACTTACTCGTCGCCGCTTGTGAACTCATCGAGATTCGCCGCAAGGCGGGAATGCGCACGGAGGGCGGTGACGGAGGCAGCGTGCCCGAAGCCCGCGCGGCGGAGTTTTCCGTAGGCCCGCTGGAGAGCACGAGGATCTTCGAGCTTGTCATCGGATAGGAACGAGGAGAGCCGTTTCTCGAGATGAGCGAGCGCCATCGCGGCTTCGTCACGGCCTTCATAGGCGGCGTTTACGGCCTGGGCAATTGTGGCGGGGTCGAGTTCGCGCGCTTCGAGTTCACTGGCGATGCGGCGCTTACCGACGAGCCTTCGGGAAACGGCGTCGACGGCTTTTCGCTCCGCGAAGCGGGATTCATCGAGGAAACCGAGTTCGCGCAACCGGGCGAGGACGCCGTCGACCTCGCTCCCGGAATCCGCGTGGGCGGAAAGGCGGTGGCGCAGTTCGAGTTCCGCATAGTCCCGGGTTGCCAGCAGCTTGAGGGCGCGTTGCAGTAAATCGGCGCGGGTTGGCGGTTCCAGGGGGGCGGGGCGGTCTGCGTCCAATTGAATCCTTTCTCTCGCGTGGCGATGCCGGGGGTTTCCCATCCGGGGCGGAAGCGGTTCTTTCGGCGGCGAGGCCGGAAAGACGGCTGTGCGGCAGTGCTAAACAGAGTATTCTATTGGTAGCCTATCGCGTTTCTTAGCGGGTTAAGGCATCATTCCAAAGAATCTAGCGAAGGAGAAATCGATGGCAGAAGATAGCAAATT